>CAZPPD010000495.1:0-4945 GCA_964588185.1 uncultured Alcaligenaceae bacterium
CCTGCTCTTTTGACATCTCAATCCGTTTTTGGGAAACCTCCAAGGCTCTCTCTCGGGATTTTTCCAGCGATTGGACCTGATTGGTAATGGACTTAACGCGATCACCTGCCGCCTGCACTTTTTGCCTAAGTGCCTTTCTTTGTTGTTTCAGTCGAGTCAATAATTCCGGATCGGGATCGCGAATGGAAACAAGCAGTGTTCCCTCATATCCGGGGATAACATTACCGTCCTCATCAAATACACGGCCTTTTACTTCTTGTCCTTCAACTACGTGAACCTTTCTAATTCGCCCGGTTATTGGTGCTTCGACGGTCTGCTCCCGCAAGGTAGGATTAAAGGCTGTCACACGTCCGGTAGCCGAAAGGGATTGCTGCCAAGGAACGAAAATCAGCGCAACTATCGTTACTGCAAATAAAGCCAGCACAACCTTCGCCGCTCTCCTGGCAGTAAGGGGAGGCCGCACTTCATTCAGGGCTGAAGTATTTGCAGTTCCGGAAAATAAACTAAACAACTTTGTAGTTTGTTCCCTACTCGCCATCCTCGTTAACTCCTTAGGTGCAAAATACCGCTAAGTTTGCGGATTGCCAACGTAGCCTAATTTGCCATGTAGAACTATTTCATTAACAATCATCCAAATTTATTTGCCGATCGCAAAGTTCCACAATGTCACCTCGGTTCGTTGTTACCAACAGGGTCCATGGTGCGTCGCGATCGAGGAAAACCTGCAGTACCTTTTCCCGAATATTGTCATGTAAGTCATCAAAAAGTTCGTCGATCAATAAAAGCCGAGGTTTCGCGGCGATCGCCCGGGCCATTTTCAGCCGACAAAGCTGACCACGGGATAATGGTACACCCCCCGTGGATAATTCGGTGTGCAAACCGTCCGGGAAGTCGCGAATCTCGTCCAACAGACCAACAATTTCCAACGCATCCCGAACCTGAGCCAAGGAAAGCGGGCGTCCGACAGAAACATTCTCGGCTATTGTCCCCTGGAAGATTTCTCTTCCCTTTATCAAGGACACTTGGCCTCGAAGGGACTCCGGGCTCAAATCGCCTATTTCTTCCCCGTCCAATTCAATGCTCCCTTGGCTCGCATTGCGGAGTCCATAGATCAGGTCAAACAAGGTGCTCTTTCCACTTCCATGCGAACCGACTATTGCTATTCGTTCCCCCGGATTTATCCCGAAATTCAACCCATGAAACAATTCCTGTTTGCTGGAGTCGGGATAAGAAAATCGCAGGTTTTTCACTTTCAAGGTAGCCGGAGTGTTTTTGACAAACAGGCGTTCCCCGGAGACCTTTTCCAGAGGCAAGTCTATAAGATGGCCCAGCTTATCCACGCCGGCCATTAGGTCATAATAGCTCTCAAGTGATTTCCCCAGCTTAAGGAACGATCCCACAATCATTGTGAGAATAAGCTCCGCGGCCACTAGCTGGCCTAAGGTCAAGCTGCGGTTGATGACCAGCCAACCCCCAATTCCAAAAAGAGCGGCACTGGCAACTGCTTGCAGGATTAAGGCGAAGAGGATCTGGCGAAAAAGAATTCTAAAGTGTGACCTCCGCGCTTTGACATAACTGCCGGCCAAGTGATTGGCTCGATGCAAGCAGTAGTTCCGGCTCTCAGTGTTGCGAAAGGTTAAAGGATGCCGGGCTATCTCCTCCAGCCACCCGGCAACGTCATACTTGGCCAACGATTCCTTGATACTTGTCCTGATTGCACCCCGCCCCAGGACAAAGATGATAAAGGCAATCGCGCTGATCAAGACGAGGTCAAATCCAAGCAGGTAAGGGTTGAAGAAGGCCAACACCATTAAGCCAATTGCAGTTTGCAAAACCACTGAGACGCCATCGAGGAGCAAAATCGAACTGGCTTTTTGCACGGTGAGAACATCAAAGAAACGATTCACAAGTTCCGGTCCATGGGCCCGGTCCATGGCTTCAATGCGAACTCTAGGTAACCGGTTCGCGAGATCGATCACCAATCGAACAAAAATTCGTTGCTGCAGATACTCGACCACAAATGCCTTAAATACCCTAAGCAATGCCGCCAGCCCAAGAAATACTAACAATACCAAGGATAGGGCGATAACCGGCTGCAGAAGAATTCGGGTGCCGCCTTGGACGGTACTGACGATAGCTTCTACGGCAATGGGCGTGGCTAGCGAGAAAATCCCCACCCCAAAGGCAAACAACACCACCACCCAGAAATCATTGCGGTCCTGGCTGAACAGGCTCAGCAAACGCACAAAGGGAGAGGGACCGTGGTGTTCTTCTTCTTCCTTCGGAGCTTCTTGGAGCTGCTGATAGGGAAATTGGCGTTGAACAATTGCCCATGGAATTACTTCGCCATCCGTATCTTTGGATTCCAGGTTCAGAATTTTCCTGACTTGGGATTCGTTGACCCATTGCATGGAACCATTCCTGTCAATAGGGGCAATCCCAGCCTTGTTTCCCTCCATTACGACCCAGTAACCCAAGTGATCCTCATCGCTGACAAACGTCACCCACGGCATAACCTTCTGACTGGTATTTTTTGCCGTGGAGTAAGTTTCTTGCGAAAGATTAACGACCAATCCCATTTCCCGTCCCACTTGAGCCAGGCGAGAATGCCAAGTGGCTTCCCAAGGGCCAGGGTTCTCATATTCGGCCTCTATCAAGGCTGCCCTTGCCTTCGCCTGATCGATCTCCTGACCACAGGATTTCCCAAGGAGATATAGAACGGCAACGCAACGCGAACGATGCATTTCATCGGCATTGGCGATTAGCCTGTCAAAAGATGTATCTTGCAACTGGGGCATAGAATTCTTCCCCGGAATTACTGAAGATCAAGGAATAAGTTGGAATCAAAGAAGGACTAGTTATTATCGGACCAGATCGCCCGAACGTCTTGGATGGCCTTGCGAATGTCGTCAGCAATGTCTTGGCTATCCTGTAATAGCTCTAACCCTTCCATAAGCCATTTTGCAAGGGCCGGCTGCAATAGTCGATAATAAACATGCCGTCCTTCACGTCTTTCGGTGACCAAACGCCGCGCTCGCAACACAGCCAGGTGTTGAGAGACGCCTGAATGACTAATTCCGATAAGTTCTTGCAAAGAATTCACATCCTTTTCCTCATCGCGTAATTCTTCAATAATGCGAATGCGATGGGGGTGGGCCAAAGCGCCGAGGAGAGCGGCAAGTTCTTTGGTGGCGAGAGTACGGTGCGGCATTATAATCCATCCAATATATTCAAACATTTGAATGTAGTAACATTAAAATACTTTTACCCATGTTTTTTGATTTGTCAAGAAAGGTCCTACGATTTTCTACCCAAAAGGTAAGAACACGTTCTCTAATCTGACGATGATACCATCAGGTGACGGTCCATCCTGGCAGAAATGTAGGAATAGAAGATTTAGGTGTGAAGGGTTGCAGTGGTTTACCAATCGGCGTGGCGGAAATGGGAAATTATTGATTTAATTTGGTGTTTCATTAGGAGATGTCGCAGTTACCAATCGGCGTAGCGGAAAAGGGGTCAGGTATCCCTGGCCCCCTTTTGCCACATTCCAACTGCAATGATCCACTAAGGTAAATAATTCAGAGCATTTCGTGCACGAGCTGTCGGGCCGAAGAAAATATTTGCTCGCACTCCAACTTGATAGTCAAAGTTGCGGTCTGTCCCTTGAGTCACCGGAGCAACACCCCCAACGGACAAGTTGATGTTATCACCAATCTGACAAACCACTCCCGCAGTAAGATCAATCTCGTCAATGTTACCGCTGAAGTCTCCAATGACAATTCCATTTGCTTGAATCGCATCCGGGTCGGAAAGGTTCGTGATGTAGTGAAGCTCAAAGAACGGACCTAGTGCACGAAGTAAGCTTGAATTATCCGGGGCAAGGTAGGTCCAGTAGCCGATTTGAGCATCGACTTGCATCAACGTTTCTGCGTTGAGGTAGCCAACATGGCTAAGTCCGCCATTGTTCAAATTGGCGTAAGTCCCATTGCCGTTGGTATCAAAATCCCAGGCCAGCAACAGTTGGCCGAATAACCGGTTGGTTGGTGTCCACAGAGCGGCGACAAAAGGTGAAAGGACGACGGATTCATTTTCAATACGCACCAACTCTTTTCCATACGGAAGGAAGACATTGGAATCATCGGCGGTGGGCACATAAATGGCGAATCCACCGGAGATGTAAATCGGCTCCAGCCGAGCCACGATGGCCATCTAAAGAAGCCGGATATTGCCGAGTTCCGTGTTGGTGCTTTCCATGCCCTGGAATATTTCACTGTCCAGCGTGGAGGCAAACGGGACTCGAAATTCCAGCGAAGCATTTTGGTCGAAGAAGGTTTTCTCGAAACCCAAAATATAACGATGCACATCCCAGCCATTCACCGTCAGGGGGACGTTGTTAAAGTAGTCGTAGTTGAAAATGTAGCGGTCACGCGGCAGAGGATGCATATCTTCGGCCATCAGAACCCGCCCGACCACTCCGCCGTTGGCCGGGTTGGGAATATTAACCACCAGTTGGGAAGAAACCACGGTTTGCAAGGTCCCGGAATAATTCAAATCCGCGTCCCGTTCTTTTTCGACCACGATTATCGTTTTTGTTGTTGGTGGAAAGTCTGGAATAGATTCATCAATCACTGTGACTTTTTTTGTCGTGGTCGTCACTTCTTCGTTGGTCAAATTCCCTTGAACATTGCTGATGGAAACAGATTCCAAAGTTACCCCGGAGTTTGCACTTTCCTCGATGCCTTGGACAATGATGAAACCATTTTGTCCTTGTTGGAAGAATTGGTTGATGATGGCAAGGGCATCACCGCTGGGAACAAAAGTTGTGGATCCCGGGGACACAAATTGCTGCAATTCCATTGGATTGGAGAAGTCCGTTTTCACTCCACCTATGGTTGCAGAGGAAATTGTGCCGGCAGAAACAATGAAGTTACCCGAATCAAATGGT
>CAZPPD010000496.1:0-4910 GCA_964588185.1 uncultured Alcaligenaceae bacterium
GGATAACCAATATTCTTTGTGTAAGAATCTCTTGGAGCAATTCTCGACTGGTGGCCTGAAGGGTTTCCATTCTGTTCTCCCATGGATTCGGTTAATTTTCCCTGCAATTTTTTATTCAGTAGTAACTAATTTATAAGGCGGGGAAAGTCAGCAGGAACAGTTAATCTACAAATTCGGGGCCCAAGATCTAGTGTTTCGTTGGAATTGCGGTGGAACACCGGGTGTACCACTGAATTTTGGGATTGTAATCCGCGTAATTGTTGAAAGTATACTCCCCAAGTTTCTTAAGGAACTAGCTTTCTGGCACAAGCACGGAGGATTCCGTTTGGCCGGGGCGAGCATGGAACCAAAATGACTGAACAATCCGGAAATCCAGGAGTAATTGCAACACTAGCCCGTTCCCTGGAATTGATGAGATTATGAATAATTTTAGGATTGGAACAAGTGGAAAGTGAAGAGGAAAAACCAGCCTCGGACAATTGCACCTAAGAGATTGTCTTCTTACCCAAGCGTCCTTGCACTGACGGGCCTTTCCCTAGCCCGGGGGGTGGAACTGGCCGAGAGCTGGAGTCTGGCCAAGTTAATCTGCAAATGAATCAGTATGTTGAACTTGAGGAACAAGGATACGCGGGGTTGAAGAGAAGTCAAATTGAAAATGAGATTTGTCAGCTGTAAAACAGCTGCAATTTACCGAACCCCTTATGGGACAAGGACCAACGAGTGCAATAAAAATCCGAAAATTATTGGAATGGGTTACAATTCCGGGTGAAAATGGTTCAGGGTTTTGAAACAGCGTTAGCTTAAGGTGTTTAAGTAAAGAGGGTTAAGACGAATTGAAAATCTTAGATTCAATCAGGTGGCCATTTTTTCCGGCATAAATCTCATAAGTTACCTCGGCATTAGGACTTATGAGACACGGTTCAGAATGCCTAATTTTGTTAAGGAAGGACTATATTTCAGAAGGCAATGCATTCACACCACTTTCATTTCTTCTTCGCGCTGCTTGCACTTCCCACAGAATGGTGGGGGCGGGCAGCACCTATTGTATTTGATGAAACCCATAATCCCGTGGGATACCCACTGGAGGCAGCCACTAGTCGAAATTGACCTGTAGAGGTATCATTTAGTAGAAAGAGTTTCCTTCATTATCGTTATTCCTTTCACAAACATTCGGTTTTGCCACTAGGGAAACATTCGGACCATGAGGGTCCATCAAGGAGTTGCCAGGTGAAAATAATACTCGCCAATCCTCGAGGATTTTGTGCCGGCGTTTATATGGCTATTGAGATTCTGGAGCGTGCCCTCGAGATTTACGGGACTCCTCTGTATGTGTACCACGAAATCGTTCATAACCTTCATGTCGTACACCGGTTTCACAAGCGGGGAGTAGTATTCGTCGATGATGTTTCGGAAATACCGGCAAACTCTGTTGTTCTTTTTAGCGCCCATGGGGTTTCCCCGGAGATTCGCCAAGCTTCCAAGGAACGGAATCTCACAGCCATTGATGCAACCTGCCCGTTGGTGACCAAGGTGCATCTGGAAGCCATTCGCTTTGCTCGTGAAGGGTACACCATCATCTTAATCGGGCATGAAGGGCATGATGAAGTGATCGGCACCATGGGCGAAGCTCCGGAAAGCATCCGCTTGGTCCAGGACGAAGCCGAAGTGGAAGCGTTGGATCTTCCGGATGAAACCAAGGTGGCTTATTTGACTCAGACCACGTTAAGTGTAGATGATGCCGGGGTCATTATTCGGGCACTGCGAAAGCGGTTTCCCCATATTGAAGGACCGAAGAAGGAAGATATTTGCTACGCCACCCAGAATCGCCAAGAGGCGGTCAAAGAATTAGTGCCCCATGCAGATGTTGTATTGGTGCTCGGCAGCCAAAACAGTTCCAACAGCCAGCGATTAGCGGAACTCGGCCGCAGTTTCGGCAAACCGGCTTATTTGATTGACGGAGTTCCCGAACTGCGAGAAGATTGGTTCCAGGGTGATGAAACCGTCTTGATCACCGCTGGAGCAAGTGCCCCGGAGCAAGTTGTGCAGGATTGTGTGAATCATCTTCAGGAAAAGTTCGGTGCGACCATCGAGAGCCGGACGGTCCGAGAAGAAGATGTACATTTTTCGCTGCCACGAGAATTGCGGGTGCTGGCTTCTTCTCATTAAGTCCACCGCAAGCAAATAGGTCTCATGGCAAATCTCGATCTGCAATTAAATTACCTTCCCCGGTCCCCCAAGCGAAAAGATTTCCCCATCGGTTGCATTGGTTCCGGATTTATAATGCGGGATTGTCACTTGGCGGCCTATCGCCAAGCCGGTTTTAATCCGGTGGCGATTGCTTCCCGGACCGAGGCCAATGCTCAAGAAGTCGCCCGGCAGCATGAAATCAAGAAATGTTACGCAACGATCGATGAACTTTTGCAGGACAGCGAAATCGAAGTCTTGGATATAGCAGTTCCCCCGGACATCCAACCCGAATTGATACGAAAAGTAGTCAAGCAAAAGAATAATGTCCGAGGAATTTTAGCCCAAAAACCCCTGGCGATGTCAGTGGGGGAAGCCAAAGATTGCGTGGGGTTATGCCAACAGGCGGGGATCAAGTTGGCCGTTAATCAAAACAAGCGTTATGACCAGTCGGTCCGGGCATTGGCGGATATTATGAGCCGGGGTTGGCTGGGTGAACCGGTGCTCGGAACCATTGAGATGCGGGCGATTCCTCACTGGATGCCCTGGAGCGAACAATTGCATTCGCTTTCTACTTTTGTCATGAGCATCCATCATTTGGATACCTTTCGCTATTGGTTTGGAACTCCGGATCGAGTCCTCGCCAGTACCCGGCCTGATCCCCGCACCCAGTTTCCCCACAGTGACGGCATCAATTTGTACATCCTGGAATATGAGAATGGTTGCCGGGCCTCGTCTTGGGATGATGTTTGGACCGGCCCTGCCCGCGAAGGGTCGGAAAGCGATATTGGCATTCGCTGGCGGGTTGAAGGTACGCAGGGGTTGGCTCGGGGAACAATCGGCTGGCCCTACTATCCGGCACGAGTACCCAGCACCCTGGATTTTACCACCAAGGAACAGCCCGGCTATTGGTTTCAACCGAGATGGCCGGAGGTATGGTTTCCGGATGCTTTTGTCGGAACCATGGCTCAATTACTTTGTGCTTTGGAAGAAAAGAAGGAACCGGAAATTAGCGGCCGGGATAATTTGGAGACCATTGCGTTATGCCAAGCGGTATTTACAGCGGCAACAGAACACCGGGTGACAACAGTGAAGGAGTTCCTATAGGTGATGTGCAGGCTGGATTCCAGCAAAGTCCGCTACCAATATTTACAGGCCGGATTCCCGGCAAATCCAGCTACCCACGAAAGAAGGGAAGCCATGGTGGGCTTCCCTTTCTCTTTCTATGACCCCAATCCTTTATTTTTGGATTTGGCCGATTCCTTTCGGGGGTGCCGGCGGCACCTTAATGTTGGACAAAGGAGTATTCAGATTCTTCGGCAATGGACTTGGGCTCTCGGGTGTCAGCATGCGGTTGATTCGCATGGCAGTGGAGCGGGCTGTGGAGGTTCGCTTCAAGAAAATCCGCGGTTCAGCTTGTTCCCGGAGCATTTTGAATGTCTTGGGAATTTCGGCGGCCAATTTCGCTTCGAAGATTTGCTCGTGCAGTTCCTGGTATTCGTCTTCCAAACGATGGGTAGTAACCGGAGGTATCTTGCGAACGCATTTCAGGATGACCGAGGTCTTGTCGGGCATGTCGATCAGCGTGCTCACCTCGCCGGGCTCCAGTAGGAAGGCCTGCCGCTCGATTTCCTTGTTGGGATAATGTTTGAAGATGGGGGGAACAAGTCCGCCCTTGGCTCGCAAAGCCTGGACGAATTGTTTCTTGGCATATTTATCGAACGCTTTGTCATCGTTGCGGATTTCATCCAAGATTTCGAACTTCCTGCGATCCTGTTGCTCTTTGGGAAGCACGATCATACGGCATTGGACCTTCGGACCATATTTAGCCTCAAAGGTTTTGCGAATATCTTCTTCCGTGACGGTTACTTTGTTGCGGCAAAACTTTGCCAGCGCTAGTTTGGGGCGGACCACATCTTCGCGATATTCATACAAGGTTTTGTTGAACTTCTTGAGCACCGTTCGTTCGAATGCTTCGATGCTGGGAATATTCATCTTCTTCAGGTCTTTCACAAGCTGCTGTTCCACCTCGGCATCAGTAACATAGATCCCGTTGGCTTTGCAGGCATGCTCAATGATTTTGTGGTTGACCAGGAATTCCAAACGTTCGGGACCAAAACGGGCGATCAAAAATTCCCCTAATTCTTCCCGAGAAATGGGGATGTTTTTGTAGATGTAGGCCACGGTCCGGTGGTTGGTAACGGAATTAACTGCTTTAAACCGGGAAAGTAACGGCGAATTGGGGTCCCCGTCGGTCTGGGCAGTTGCCGATCCTCCACACAACAGCCCCCAACAAAAGGACAGGACCAACAAGCCCAACACACAACCCAGCATAACCAGTTTTCGCCAAGACACTTTGGTCGGCAACAACACTTTCAAAGCTTTAATGCGACTCCACATATGACTCCTCCTCCGAGAGTCCCAATTTTCGTTCCATCTGCGGGAAGTCGGCTATAACGAGTTTCCTTGTGAGGTACAAGAGAGAGTTTCTTTGGGAGGAATAAGAGGCGGGGAAAATGGGTGTCCCACTAAATTTTGGATTTGTGATCCACCTAATGGTCTGAAGCTTGCTCGCCTAAATTCTCAAAGTACTTAACCTTGAAACAAACGGGGGAAGATTCAGAATGGTAGGGGCGAGAATGCACCCAAAATTGACACCGGGGAAATAAAGAGTTTTCCATCCTTGCATCGGCTAGTATATTTTTGTATATTAAAATATATGTAAA
>CAZPPD010000497.1:0-4901 GCA_964588185.1 uncultured Alcaligenaceae bacterium
TGCTCCACCACCTCAACCGCAAGCCCCCCAAGAGCAGGTTGCCTCAGGGCCTCCACCCCAACAGAATGTTCCTCGGCAGCCTCCAAGCCCACCGCCGGAACGAGAATCGCAAACGAAAAACCGCTTCGAAGTTCTGTTTAGCCCGGCAGTTCTCCAATGGATTCCCGCCGGCACCTTATTTTTGATCTTTATTCTTACATTCTTTCCTTGGGCTCGTATCGGTCACACCAGCCAAACTACACTGGCCTATCAAAATGGCTGGCAAGTTGCCTTTGGGGGGAGAACGACCACGGACCTAGTTGAAGACATAGGCGAAAAAGTTTCGGACGATGACGAAGATGACATCATGCCCGGTCCCAGCGCCTTTATGGTGATCTACATACTCTTACTTTTTCCCGCATTGATCCTAGCTATTGCCGTGCCGGTGCTTGATCTACTAAATGTTCATATTCCTTCACCTACGGGAGAGTTGATCTAGTCCTATCGCTGGTTAGCCACCGGTTGATTAATCCTACTCATGTTCCTATGTTTATTCTTCCAATTATTGATTGGATTAGGAATTGAGAGTGCCTCTGCCAGCAAAATCCAAGAAAAGATTGATGAGCAAGAAAGCAAAATGAAGGAACTAGACATGCCAAGGAGTTTGAGAAACAAAGCCATTACTGTAACTACTTATATGGCGAATGCCCTTTTCGGGACAAGTCGCGGGGGAGCCCTAAGTTTAGTTTTTTGGCTCCATTTCTTGGGAGTAGTCGCCGCCGCCTTAATGACTTGGATCGATATTCGCAAAACCGCCCCGATCCCGAGGCTGGAAGTTATGTGGTAAAGGTGAACTTAGGATGGGGCAATCCCGTCCATATCTACCCCAACCTAATTTCAAGGCTTAAGTATTGGGAGGCATGAGGAACAATAATGACAACGGAGTTACCAAAGCTTTACGATCCCAAGCAAGCTCAGGACCGTTTGCTCCGGTTTTGGGATGAGTTGGGGTTGAACCATAGTCGCCCGGATCAAAGCCGCGAACCTTTCTCCATTGTTATTCCGCCTCCCAATGTTACCGGCGCCCTGCATATGGGGCATGCTCTAAATAATACCCTTCAGGATGTACTGACTCGCTGGCGGCGGATGCAAGGCTGGAATGCCCTCTACATGCCGGGGACTGACCATGCCGGCATTGCCACCCAAGCAGTTGTCGAGCGGCGGCTCCGCCAAGAAGAAAACAAAACCCGCCACGACTTGGGGCGGGAAAAATTAGTCGAACGTATCTGGCAATGGAAAGATCAGTACGAAACCCGCATTCTAAAACAGCTTCGTGAACTTGGCTGTAGTTGTGACTGGAAACGCACGCGATTTACGCTGGATCCGGTCTGCGCACGGGCAGTGCGGCACACCTTCTTCAAGATGTTCCGCGACGGTTTGATTTTTCGCGGCAAACGCCTGGTGAATTGGGATACCCACCTGCAAACCGCTGTCGCAAACGACGAAGTCGAAAACATCAAGCAAAAAGGCAAATTCTATTACTTCCGTTACCCGGTCCTCTCCGGTCCGGATGATGCATTGGATAGTGTCCTTATTGGTACTACTCGCCCGGAAACCATGTTAGGCGATACTTGTGTTGCTGTTCATCCGGAACCGGCAAAGGAATTGGCCAAGCGAGAAAAAGATCTGCAAAATCAAATTGCCAAGGCCAACGACAAGGAAAAGAAAGACCTGCAACAACAATTGGAACGCCTCCAGCAGCGCAAAGAAGAAATGCTGCCGCATTTAGAGAAGTTGGCCGCAATGGCCCTAGCCGGCACGACATTGGAACTCCCATTAGTTGGCCGAAAGATCCCGTTAATTTCTGATTTCTATGCTGATCCCGAAAAAGGAACCGGGGCGGTAAAAATAACACCTGCTCATGACCACAACGACTACCTTGTTGGTCAGAGACATCCGGAAATCGGGGAACCGGTTAATATCCTCCAAGCCGATGGTAAAATCAACGACAACGGCAAAGGAACATTCCAAGCAAAAGAATACTCCTATGCCGGTTTGGACCGCTACGATGCACGCGAAAAGGTCGTTGAAGATCTTGAAGGATTAGGTCTGTTTGACCGCATGGAGGAAGTAGAAAACACCATCCCAATCAGCGACCGCAGTAAGACCCCGGTTGAGCCTTACCTTTCCGATCAATGGTTTGTTCGCATGGCGGATGTGGACGGCAAGCCGGGATTGGCACAAATTGCAATGGATGCGGTTACCAGCGGGCAGGTCAAAATCTTCCCCGAGCGGTATAGCAAAACCTATCTCGACTGGTTGGGAGAAAAACGCGATTGGTGCATCAGCCGCCAACTGTGGTGGGGGCATCGCATTCCAATCTGGTATGCCGATTGTCCAGAGGCGGAATTGAAACGAGCCTTCGCAGATCGCAGGGACATTTGTTGGCGATTGGATGAGGAAAATGGTCAGTGGTTGATTTGCGCGCAAGAAAAAGATCTCCCTCTGGATATTCTTGGTGATAAATATCCCCTCCGGCAGGATGACGATGTCCTGGATACCTGGTTCAGCTCCGCCTTGTGGCCGCATTCGACGTTGGGATGGCCCGGCCCGGTTATTCCGGAAGAAAATCCCGACCGTGTCAGTCCGGACTGGGAGCAGATGAGCTATTTTTATCCCACGAGTATTCTGATCACCAGCCGTGACATTATAACCTTGTGGGTTGCCCGCATGGTACTCACCGGGCTCTACAATGTCGGCAAAGTTCCGTTTCGCCACGTTTACATTCATCCCAAAATCTTGGATGGTTTCGGCGAAACCATGAGCAAGAGTAAGGGCAATGGCATCGACCCGCTGGATATTATTGACCGCTACGGGACGGATGCATTGCGCTTCGGCATGGTCAACGTTGCCACCGAAACACAGGACAGCCGCATGCCGGTGTTTAATGTCTGCCCGAATTGCGATCAGTTGGTTCCGGTGAAGCAGGAACATATGTATTTGCGGACCCGGAAAGTCAACTGCCCAAGTTGCAAGAAACCATTCCGTCCCGGTGGTCCCTGGCCTGCGGAGAATTCTGAATATCCAACGGCAAAGCAAGCGTCCGAGAAGTTTGAGCAAGGCCGCAATTTTGCTAATAAGCTGTGGAATGCCGCTCGCTTTCTGATGATGAACTTGGAAGGGTACAAACCGGAAGCAATCCGATTCGATGAACTACCGATTGAGGACCGCTGGATTCTCAGCCGGCTGACCACGGTCAGCAAAGAAGTAACGCAAAGTTTGGAGGCCTATCGATTTAGCGAAGTTTCCCGCTTGGTTTATGATTTTACCTGGTCGGAATTCTGCGACTGGTACTTGGAGATGAGTAAAGGGCGGCTCAAGGAGAAAGCCAGCCGTCCCCTGGTTCAACGTGTCTTGGTTGCCGTTTTGGACGCCATTCTCCGCTTGGCTCATCCGGTCATGCCGTTTGTTACCGAAACCATCTGGCTGGCTTTGGGGGAGATTGCCTTTGAGCGCGGCATACCCAATCCCGATCCGGCAGAGGAAGCCGTGATGGTTGCTCCTTGGCCGGATTTCCCGGAATCTTGGCAGGACTCCGCCATGGAACAGCGGCTGGCTAGGATGCAAGAGGTAGTCCGCGCTGCCCGTGAAGTCCGCAATCGCTACCTCATTGACACCAAAACGGAATTGGCAATCTTCCTCCGCTGCAATAAAGATATCGCCGAAGATTTCCAAACGCTGTCGCCTTTTATAACTATGCTTGCCGGGGTAGGCAAAATCGAAGCCGGTCCGGACATCACCAAACCGGCTCAAGCAGCAACCTTCATTCAGCCGCAATATGAGATGTTTACATCGCTCGAAGGTCTCATTGACATTAATGCGGAGATTAAACGGCTGGAAAAACAGCTTGCGGAAAAGCAAAAGCATCTGAAAGGTACCGAAGGCAAACTGAACAATGCCAATTTCGTGAGTAAAGCTCCGCAAGAAGTAGTCCAGCAACAGCGCGATCTAGTGGAAGACCTGAAGAAGCAGATCCAGAATATGGAATCCAATCTCGCCGAGTTAAAACAAGCAGGTTGATTTTAACCACCAACCCTGAGATCCCTCCATGGCCAAAAAGAAATCCACCGCTATCTCAAGTCCGGTACTTGGCTTTCTCGGTGCGGGAAAAATGGCGACGGCGTTGGCGAAAGGCTGGATCGATGCCAAGATTTATTCCAAAGATCAGATCATGGCCAGCGACCCTTGGGATCAAGCGAGAGACCATTTCCAAGATACCATCGGCATGAAAGCAACCAACGATAATCACGAAGTCGTGGATAAATGCCAAGTAATTATTCTCGCGGTCAAACCCCAGCATGTAAGCATCGTTTTGGATGACGTTGCTCATCGGGTCAAAGACAAACACCTCCTGATCTCGATCGCGGCAGGGGTGAAGCTGGAAACCCTGAAGTCGCTGGTCGGCTATGAAACTCGCATGATCCGTGTCATGCCGAATACTCCGTGCCAAGTAGGAGCGAGTGCTTCCGCTTATTCTCCGTCTTTAACGGCAACCGAGGACGATATCAAGTTGGTGGATAAATTGCTGAACTCCGTCGGAAAAGCCTTTCAGGTTTCCGAGTCTTTGTTGGATGTGGTCACCGGCTTAAGCGGCAGTGGCCCGGCGTTTGTGTATATGATGATCGAAGCTCTGAGCGACGGGGGCGTCCTTATGGGGCTACCCCGATCCGTGGCGACTTCGCTGGCTGCCCAAACTGTTTACGGAGCTGCTAAGATGGCATTGGAAACGGAAATGCATCCAGCTGTCCTCAAGGACATGGTCACCAGTCCCGGCGGAACGACTATGGCAGGATTGCAAGCCTTGGAGGATAATGGTTTCCGTGGGGCATTGAGCGAAGCGGTGGAGTCGGCAACATTACGGT
>CAZPPD010000498.1:0-4890 GCA_964588185.1 uncultured Alcaligenaceae bacterium
CCTTTTACAATTTCCACAGCCGATTCAATTCTCCATGTCTGGGAATAAAATTCCAACCGAAGAGGACTATTATAAATTGCTTCGCTTCAAAATCCCTGAAGGAGAAGTTCTCGAAGGTGGTGCCTTGGAAATGATGCCGGATGGACGTGTTGCGTTTGCCACACGGCGGGGCGAAATCTGGATGATCGACAATGCGTTGACCGGCAATCCCGAGAAAGATGCCAAGTTCTCTCGCTTCGCCCATGGGCTGCATGAAGTTCTTGGCTTGGCCTATAAGGATAGCTGGCTCTATGTCACGCAACGTTGTGAGCTATCCCGTATCAAAGATTCCAACAATGACGGCAAAGCGGACGTGTTTGAAACCATTAACGATCGCTGGGAAATCAATGGAGACTACCACGAATATGCTTTCGGTTCCCGCTTTGACAAGGAGGGAAATATCTGGGTAGTCCTTTGCCTGACCGGAAGTTTTAACAGCAACAACCTGTTTCGCGGATGGTGTGTTCGCATCACTCCCAAGGGAAAACTGATTCCCACTTGTAGCGGGGTTCGCTCACCGGGGGGCATTGGATTCAATGCCGAAGGAGATGTGTTTTACACCGATAACCAAGGTCCCTGGAATGGTACCTGTGGCTTGAAACATTTGGTCCCCGGAGGATTTGTCGGCCATCCATCCAGTTTCCGCTGGTATGAGAATGCTCCGAACCTGGGTCCCGCTCCGAAAAAGCCCAAGGACAACAGCCGCATGATGGTGGAGGCCAAACGGATTCCCGAATTGATCCCTACAGCCGTGATGTTCCCTTACAACAAGATGGGAAAATCAGCCAGCGGGATTGATTGTGACCTCAGTGGCGGAAAATTCGGCCCCTTCGAAAACCAACTATTTGTGGGCGATCAAACCCACAGCAACATCATGCGGGTGTTCCTGGAAAAGGTGAATGGCCGATATCAAGGCGTTTGTTTCCCCTTTCGCCAGGGCATGGGTTCCGGAGTAGTTCCCGTTCGTTTTGCCAAGGACGGATCACTTTTTGCCGGGGGGACCAATCGTGGTTGGGGTTCTCGAGGAAACAAGCCATTTTCGTTGGACCGAATTGTCTGGACTGGCAAAGTTCCCTTTGAGATTCATGAAATGCATGCCAAGCCCGACGGCTTCGAGCTTACTTTCACAAAGCCGGTTGAAAAGAAGACCGCTGCAGACCCCAGCTCCTATAAGTTAAAGACGTATACTTATATCTATCGATCTGCTTACGGCAGCCCCGAAGTGGACCACACCACTCCGAAAATCACCAAAGTAACCGTAAGTGGGGATGGCGAAAGTGTTCGCCTTTATATCGATGGATTGCAAATCGGGCATGTCCATGAACTTCATTCCACCGGAGTGCGGTCTGCGGAAGGATTGCCGTTACTGCATCCCCAGGCTTACTACACCCTGAATTACATTCCCGGAAAATCCTAACGGTAATCCGAAATAAGAAAGGCAAAACGAAACCCCATGGCTTAAGTACCAAAGGCTGTGGGGTTTATAAATCCGGTCCAGATGGACTCGATATTTTGATTATTTCCTTCCTGACAATTCTCATTAAGTATTTACAATTTTTAACAAATTTCCGACCTCAATCCACTTCGTGTTCTAAATTTTAGATAAGCCGTAGTGGAATTTGTGAAAATCTGTCTACCACTTCCTGTCCCTTTTCACAACTGCGTGGTAGCAATGCAACAAAAAGTGTACCCATCTATCAGTGAACGACTTCTGAATACGGAACTGTTAACACCAGAGCAGTTAACAGCCGCCATTTCCGCTGTGGGTGAAGATGAAGAAGGGTTGTACGATTACCTGTTGAAAAATGGTACTTTAACCCGTTTTCAGGTTCGCCAATTGCGGGCGGGATCCACCTCCCTCTCCGTTGGCAAATATGTGGTTGTCGATTGCTTGGGTCGAGGCGGGAACGGCATTGTTTTGAAAGCCCGCCACAAATTGATGCGGGACCGGTATGTTGCCTTAAAAACCATTGACACCCGAAGTCTCCACCGGTCTGAGGAAATAGCGGTCCGGTTCCATCGGGAAATCGAAATCCTTTCCAAGTTGGATCACCCAAATGTGGTGCGGGCATTGGATGTGATTCAAACCCGGACGCATTTGTATCTGGTGTTGGAATTCGTGGCCGGTCGAGATCTCGCGTGGGTTGTCAAGGAAAAGGGGCCGCTTTCCGTAGAATCCGCCGTCGATTACATCGTTCAGGCTGCGCGGGGATTGGCCTTTGCCCACAAACAAGGGATCATTCACCGCGACTTAAAGCCCACCAACTTATTGTTGACCCCGGACAATGTCGTTAAGATTTCGGACTTAGGTTTAGCCCGCTTCTTCGAGGACGAATCTCCCGCGGAGTTGACCATCAAGGGGATGGCCATTGGGACGCCCGAATTTATGGCCCCCGAACAAGCAGAAGACGCCAGTGCGGCCGAGCCGCGCAGTGACTTGTTCAGCTTGGGGGCGACTTTATTCCATCTGCTAACCGGTACCTTGCCGATCGGCGGCAGCAGTTATCTTCACAAGTTGAAACAATTACTCACGGCACCGCCGGTGCCTCTTAGCGACGTCCGGCCGGATGTTCCGCCGGGGTTGGCGTATGTCGTGGATTCTCTGCGGGCAAAAAATCTCGCCGATCGCCCCGAAAGTGCTGAAGAAGCCATTACCCTACTGGAGCCGTTCCTGCCCGATCGCAGCACTCCTTCCCGCATTCGCGCCAATCCGAAATTGCTGGCGGACTTGGTTCTGCAGATTATCCAAGGGAAAAGCAATGTGCAAAAAATAAGCTCCCAATACGGATTGACTCCCGAGGAGCTTGCCCGCTACCAGGACCGATTCCTGGAAGGCGGCAGAAAAGCCTTGGACCCGTCGGCACAAAAGAAGGTCAACGGCAATACTCGGGAGTTACATGCAAAGATTGGGATGCAGGCCATGGAAATCGAGGAACTGAAAAGACAATTGCGAGGCGAGTAATGTTGATTTTTGGTAGTTGGATTCACCAGAATTCACCCGCTTTCCACACTAAAAAATCCGATGAAAGGGCCCCCCCGGTTTTGCAAGGTCATCCACTCGTTTGCTCACTTCAGGATCCTCCACTAACGGCGGAGCATGATGCGGTTTGATCCGGGCATCGATCACCAGAGATCCTTCACATCCCCAATGTTTTTGCCGCGTGAATTCCCCGATCCCATAAGTATCCGCAGCCGGATTGGAGCGGGTAAAAGTTACCCACAAGAAATTGTTCAGGTGACGGGAGGTAAAATCACTTTCGTCAACTAGAACGACTAGCGGAAATTCATTGATCGGATGGTCAGAAGAAAAAAACTCGCAAAACTGTTGAATGTGATTGGTTCCCGAATCAAATTTCGGAGAGTTGATCGCCAGAATGCCCGGTAAGCATATCCTTGGCTCCGAGAAACCATCCGGAAGCGAAAAGTTCGAAGCCATTGCAGCGGGAAGTTTTCGCCGAGGTTCACCGACGGCCGCCATCACCACTTTGGACCCTTCATTGAAGCCGCTGCCGGAATAATCGAGCGTGTCGATGGTCGTGCAAGTCTGGAAATGCAGGTCATTTCGCCAATCCACTCGCTCCAGTAAATGTTGAAAGAACGCTGGAATGTCGTGGATATCCAGTTCCGGATTATCTTCCTTTGCAACAATGAGCAGATACTTTGCCAGAGATAGTTGGCCTTGTCCCAGCAGGGCATTGGCGGAGGTTAACAATTCCTGCGGCTTGCGCCGCTCTCCATACGGGACATAGCGCTCACTGCCAATGGCCAACAATAGCGGATGCACTCCAGCAGCATCCACCGCATTCACCGCATGAACGCCATGAACGACAGTGGGAATAATAGGCCCGGTTATTTCGTGGATGATCTCTCCAAAAGTCGTGTCTTCCTGTGGGGGTCTGCCGACCACGGTAAATGGCCAAATCGCATCCTGGCGATGGTAAACGCGTTCCACATTCAAAACCGGAAATGGGTGCTGAAGGCTGTAATATCCCAGGTGGTCGCCAAACGGACCTTCAGGGAGTTGTTTTTTCGGATCTATGGTTCCGGTGATGCAAAAATCCGCTTCGGCGGAGAGCGGGAGCGGCCAGGGTTCCCCGGAAATCGATTCGCCTAACGTTAGCTTCACTCTTCTGCCACCAAGTGCTCCGGCAAAAGCCAGCTCCGTTAATCCTTCGGGCAACGGCATCACTGCCGCCAAGGTCATCGAAGGCGGACCGCCTACGAATATATTTACCCGGAATGGTTCTCCTTTGCGAATGGCAGCGGCATGATGCACTCCTATCCCCCGATGAATCTGATAGTGCATTCCAATCTGCCGGTCCGGCGGATAATCATTCCCGGTTAGCTGGACTCGATACATCCCCAAATTGGAATGCTTCCAACCCGGTTTGCCGGCATCTTCCGTGTAGACTTGGGGCAAGGTAACAAAGCCGCCGGCGTCCTTGGGCCAGCTAACCAGTTGCGGAAGTTGCCGAATAGTAGTTTCCCTCGCCAAAACGGATCCCTTGCGAACCATGCGTGGACGCATATTCCACACCGTGGAAGGGACATCCATGTATCGCCAAGGGCGTTTCCAAAAAACCGCCGGGTCTATCTTTAATTCCACCAAATGCCGGACCGCCTTTAGTGTATCCCGAAAGATATAGCGAACGCGCTCCATGGTGCCAAACAAATTACCCACCATTGGAAACCGGCAACCCTTGACCTTGGCAAAATAAATGGCTGGTCCACCGGCTAGATAAACCCGCCTTTGAATCTCCGCCATTTCCAGATAAGGATCAATCTCCTCATCTACCCGGAGCAGTTCTCCGGTGTTTTGTAAGTCGTTGATACATTCCCGAAGATTTCGAT
>CAZPPD010000499.1:0-4889 GCA_964588185.1 uncultured Alcaligenaceae bacterium
ACCCTTCGTTTTCGGCTAGTTCCGCCAATCGGCAAAGCAAACCTTCTTTTCCCAACTTCCACAGGATTCTTCTTTTCAATGAGGTGATTATCAAATTAAGTAGAAATATTTGTGGGTAGGTTAATCTTCAGCTGATAAGAAAAAATGGCAAGAGAGGCGCATTATAATTGGTGCTAAAATATTGGATAATCTTTAATGATTCTATTTCCCAATCCGCCTGCAAAAAAGTCATAGAATACTTGTTTGGAACGATACGAATGACCTGAACAATCCTTAGAACCGAGGCTGCTATCAAAGGTCCTGCTGGAAGACATAAGTTTGACGTTCGCCGAGTTTGGCAATGCTCAATTTGTGGGCGACAAAAGTTGTCCGGGGGTGAGGTAGTCCACCAGTTATGTTTGGCCTGCACCACTGTGGATCCTCCCCGGTCAGTGCAAATGCTGCTGAAACGAGATGATGGCCGCAGGTTTTATGATGATCCGCCAACCAATAAGATCGAGTGAATTGCCCAGAAAATGTCTAAACTAGAACGCTTGGTTCCTGAGATTCCATTTCCGCCTTACTCTTATGTCCCGGGCCATTTTCCCCATCCCTTTTCGGACCCGGAGGGTCATAGCTTTGGAGTCGAGCACCCAAACCCGGAGTCATTGACGGAAGAGAATTGGCGGACTCATAGCGATTATCTATTCGGTTGCGATCTGTTTAACCATGGATACTTTTGGGAAGCCCATGAATTTTGGGAAGGCTTATGGCATGCAGCGGGTCTAAAGGGAATTACTGCCGATTTCCTCAAAGGGCTGATCAAATTGGCCGCGGCCGGGGTGAAAGCCCGGGAATCGGTAGCTGCGGGAATAATAAGCCATGCAAATCGTGCGGCGGAATTATTCCAGGGACTTATCCAGAATGGATACCAAATTCTATTTGGGCTGGAAGTTGAGGTGTTACATCATCGAGCAAAAGACTTGGAATCAATTGCTTCATCAAATGGGGAAGGTGAGTTGGATGATGCCATAAAGTTTTTTTTACTGCCGGATCGTTCTACTTAACCTTAGTTGCTATTGGATTGAAGTGGCAGCGAGATGCGATTGTCTCGGAATTCCATTTCGGTTGCGGATTGGTCAAAGGCCAGTTTCCCAACCACTTTTCCTTGCTCAATCCGTTCGGCAAGCGCAGGGATCAACTTCCCCTGCAAGACCGGCAATTGTCCGCGAAGAATTACCGGAGCATATCGGCACGAGGTTCCCATTACTCGGTCGGGTTGGCCGGGTAGTGAATTTTCTACCAAGACATCCAAACGGCGACCGATGAGTTTTTGGTAGTACGAGTGGGCTAATTCCGATTCGATGGCTTCCAGCCTTTTTCGTCGTTCCATGACCACATTTCCCGGGACGGTTTCCTTGAGGGATGCGGCCTCGGTTCCTTGGCGGGAACTATAGGGGAAAATGTGGATCTTGGAAAAGCCGACTCGGCGAACCAGGTTGCAAGTAGCTGCAAAATCTTCTTCGGTTTCTCCCGGGAATCCCAAAATCACATCCGTTGTAAATGCGGGTAAATCCAGAGACTTAATCAGGCGTTCGCAGCGAGCGAGAAAACCTGCGGAAGTGTAGCGTCGTTTCATCGCGCGAAGAAGGCGATCGGATCCACTTTGCAAACACAGGTGAAGGTGGGGGACAACCTTGCCGGATAGATCCGACATTGCCCGGATCAAGTCATCGCGAACTTCCGCGGCTTCCATACTGCTGAGCCGGAGGCGAAATTTACCGGGAATGTCTGCCAACTTGTAAAGCAGGTGCCACAGTCGTTGCCATTGAGATTTAGGTTTTCCTTTGCTTAGATCGATTCCATAGTGGCCGAGGTGAACTCCAGTCAGAACAATTTCCTGGAATCCGGATGCAACCAGCCCACGGACTTCATCAACAATTTCCTCTACCGGCCGGCTGCGGAGAGTGGGCCGAACTTTGGGTATGATGCAGTAAGTGCAATTGAGCAAACAACCGTCCTGGACTTTCACAAAAGCCCGACTGTGACCGTCAAAGCGTTGAATACCTTGCGGAAAAATGGATACTCCAAGATCGGTCAGGTCTTCTTTGATTTGGTTTTTGTTGGTGATTACCTTGGTTACGCCGGGAAGTTTGGAAACCGCCGAGGGATCGCGGGTGGCATAACATCCCATTACAACGATATGAGCATCCGGATTTTTCTTGTGAAGGCGGCGAACAACCTGCCGGCTCTTGGCGTCGCCCTCATTGGTAACCGTACAGGTGTTGACAATGCAAAGCCCTGCGGGCTCATTGGATTCGGCTTCGTGAAAACCGTTTGCTTGGAGGGTTTCTTTGACATATTGGGTTTCGTATTGGTTGACTTTGCACCCAAGGGTAACCAATCGGACTAGGCGGTTTTCGGATTTTTGGGTCGGACTACTCATGATTTGATGTTTCCCTGAGTCCTCCCGCTGAAATTAATTCTTCTTTCGCTTCTTCGACGGCGAGCGGCAGGTCAACTTCCTCTTCTAGCGTATTTTGCGTTGGATCCGGCATACCTTCTGGCCAAATGTAAAAACCGCCGGTCCATTCCGAAGGGATTTCCCATTTGCCCCAGATGCCTTTTCCCTCATTGAATCCTTGGTAAAAAACATCGTGCTTTCCGAGGTAGCGTTTGGTCCAGTGACATTTCCCGTCTTCCAGGGAGTAGGAACCCTTGACAATAAAATTGCCAACCCAATCGCGGCCTCCCCCTGTCATTTTGCCGTTGGAGAAGGTCAAGTGAAGTTCCATAGCATGGCGACCGGGAATAATCGGCTGAGTAAAAAAGCCTACCCAAGGACCGCTGGGAAAACGAGGATCCGTTTCTACATCTTTTGGCGGAGACTCTTCCATTGTTGCCCCGAGGTATCCAGTTAAACCCCTGGTTAATTTAAAGACAGAACCTAATCGGTTTTCTCAGCGGTTTCTCGGACCAGAACTCCATCGGCTTGGCTTTTTTTTTCGGAGATTGGGCGTTCCGGGCCAAGGATTTCTTCGATTTCTTCTCGGGGTAGGTCTTCTTTCTCCAGCAAGGTCTCAACCAATCGGTCCAGCAAATCCCGGTTGGCTTCCAGTAATTCCTGGGCCCGTTCGTCGGCTTTTTGCAGTAGCTTTTTCACTTCTTCGTCGATGGTCGCGGCGGAGGCTTCGCTGAAATCTCGGGCTTCCTGAATTTCCTTACCAAGGAAAACATGTTCCTCACCCACTCGGAAGGCCATAGGTCCTAGGCGGTCGCTCATTCCCCAGTGAGTAACCATGTAGCGTGCGAGCTTTGTGGCTTTCTTCAAGTCATCTTCGTGGCCGGAGAAAGGTTGATTGTAAACAAGCCGGTCCGCGGCTCTTCCGCCCATCAATTGGACAAGGCGAGCTTGGAAATAATCCTTGCCATGATGAAATCGTTCTTCTTCAGGGAGGCTAAAGGTGACCCCCAATGCCCGGCCGCGAGGGACAATAGAGATCTTCTGCGGAGGATCGCATTCCGGTTCAAGCCAACTAACCAATGCATGGCCGGCTTCATGGTAAGCCGTTCGGCGTTTTCCTTCCTCAGTAAGTATCTCTTCGCGCTTTGGTCCGATGATTACCCGGTCGGAGGCATCTTCGAAATCTTTCATCTCGATTCGCGGTTTGTCATGCCGGGTCGCCAACAAAGCGGCTTCATTGGCCAGGTTCCGCAAGTCGGCACCGGTCATTCCGATCATGGTGCGGGCGATTTGTTCGAGATCGACATCATCCGCCAAAGGTTTATTTCGGGTATGGACCTTTAGAATATGCATTCGTCCCTGCCAAGTCGGCCGGTCAATGGTGACATGGCGATCAAATCGACCAGGGCGAAGAAGAGCGGAGTCCAACACATCGGGGCGGTTGGTAGCGGCCAGAACTATGATCGATTCATTGGGATGGAAGCCATCCATCTCACTCAGGATTTGGTTGAGGGTCTGTTCCCGTTCATCCGAGCCACCGCCTACACCTGCTCCCCGCATTCGGCCAACGGCATCAATCTCGTCAATAAAGATCAGGCAAGGAGAACTTTCCTTGGCGGTTTTAAATAGGTCGCGAACGCGGCTGGCCCCGACACCGACAAACATCTGGATAAATTCCGATCCGCTGATGCTGAAGAAGGGCACGCCGGCTTCTCCGGCCACGGCTCGGGCGAGCAAAGTCTTGCCGGTTCCCGGGGGACCGATCAAAAGGACACCTTTGGGTACTTCTGCTCCAAGGCGCTGGAACTTTTCCGGGGACTTCAAGAATTCCACGACTTCCATGAGTTCATGCTTGGCCGCTTCCATATCCGCGACATCTTCAAAGGTGACTCGGCCGCGCGTTAATTCATACCGGCGAGCAGGACTCTTGACGTAATTACTTAGAAAGCCGCCGCCCAATGGGTCGCGGAAACGGGGAAGGATAAATAGAAAGAAAATAGCCAACAAAACCAAAGCCGGCACCAACATCAACAAGGCTGTACCAAACCAGCTGCTTTGGTCTTCTTCCTGTTGATAAGGAATTTGATTCTTGTCGAGCAAATCGGTGATCGTCGAAGAACCTTCCAGGGCCGACTTGGGAATCAATGCGGTAAACTTATCGTTATTGGAGATCTTCTTTTTTAATTCCTCTTTAAGTTTATCGTGGTGATCCTCTTTCAGTTTCCCATAAAGGCGGTTATTCCCCACCAGGGTAACTTTTTCGACATGCCCGTCGTTCACCAGGTTCTTAAACTCGAAATAACTAATCGTGCCGGCATTGCCAAATCCCAAGACCATGTACAAAACCGAAACGAATAACAATAACAACAATACCCACAACCAGCCACCTGGCATAATATCCGGGCCTCGGCGGCGGTTTTTTTGGGAAGGATGGAGCGACTTACCG
>CAZPPD010000500.1:0-4872 GCA_964588185.1 uncultured Alcaligenaceae bacterium
AACGACTTCGCAGGGGGCCGGTAGTTCGGCAGGGAGAGAATTCCTTGACCGTGACCTGTTGGATGCATTATTTGCCTCGTTTGCCGAGGATTGGAATCATCCCTCTTATTAAGTTGTGACAACTGATGTTTAATTTCTTTCCCAAGGGGTCATCACCCGAACATGGCGGCCATCGGGGTCCAGCAGTGTGACAAAGGTCGTATGCTCGAACGGTTGGGGAGGGTGAATCGGTTCAGATCCAAGCTGTTTTGCGTGAGCAACGAAAGCATCCAGATCTTCCACGGAAAAGCAAAGTTGTAAAAAGTCATAGCCCTCTTCTAATTGCGGTGCTTGCATGTCCACCGCTGGTTGAACGGTAAAATAAAGGGTGCCAAACGGACAGGCAAAATGTTCGTGCCGGCCGTCATGTTTTTCCCCAACTAAAGGAATGCCCAGCACCTCACGATAAAACGCAGCGGTCTTCACAGCATCGGCTGCCATTAACAAGATCACAGATAAACCTGTTACTTTGTTGTTCGTCATAATTTCACCTGATGGTCCTCAAAAACAGAGTAAATAAATAATTCCAAGAAAAATCAAATTTTTTTCAGAATTCCTGTATGGATTCCCAGATTTCCTCCCACTTTAAGGTAAAGGTCAAGCATCGAGGATGGATTGGAAGATGACGAATGATACCAAACACCCGGTTTTGCAATTCCTGACCAAAGCCGCACTAGCCGGCAATGACCAGGTGGGAGATGACCAACTGCTGGAGCGTTTCCTGCACCAGCGGGATGAAATGGCGTTTGCCGTGTTGGTGCATCGGCATGGTCCCATGGTGATGGGAGTTTGCCGCCGGGTGTTACATCATTCTCAGGATGCCGAGGATGCTTTTCAAGCTACCTTCCTGGTATTGGTTCGCAAGGCAGGTTCTATAATGCACAAGGAAAAAGTCGGGCACTGGTTGTATGGAGTAGCTCACCGAACCGCCTTGGAAGCCAGGACGCTTCGAGAGAAGCGCAAGGTCAAGGAAGCCCAAACTCCTTCTCGGCAGGATTCCGGAAGCGAGATGGAAAACCGAAGTGATTTGCAACAGGAACTGGACCGGGAACTGAGCAAATTGCCGGAGAAATACCGGTTGCCGATTCTGTTGTGTGATCTCCAAGGCAAAACCCAAGGGGAGGCTGGGAAGGAACTTGGCTTGCCGGAGGGAACGGTGTCCGGGCGGCTTTTTCGAGGCAGACAGATGTTAGCCAAGCGATTGAAGCAACAGGGAGTGGCAGTCACGGCGGCATCCTTGCCGGTTCTGCTGGCGCAACAATCCTGGGCTGCAAGCGTACCGACCTCGGTCTTAGCCACGACGGTGACTGCCGCTTCTGCTTTCCTATCCGCCTCAGGTTTGACCTCAAGTGTTACCTCAACTCAAGTTCAACAATTAGTGGAAGGAGTTTTACGCGCCATGTGGATGAAACGAATGCGAACTGTTTTAGTATCGACGCTGATCCTAGGAATTGCAATCACCCTTGCCTGCACTTTGGCGATGGAGTTGTTCGCGAACAATCTCTGTAACAGGGTGAAGCAAGCCAAGGTCCAGCCATCTCCCCAAAGTCCGGCACAGCCCGGCCAAAAACCGTTAAGCGCTGACCAGGCTTTTCAACAGATGGAACGAAAATTGAAAGCAGCCAAGACGCTGCAATGTTCTCTGAAAATGAGAATGGAACTAAAAGGCGAGAAGTTAACTGAAGTAAAAGGGAAATTACAAAGCAAAGTTGGAAACTTAATCCGCTTGGAAATGGTTTTTGAGAGAGGCGGTGGCATTCAACTGGAACGGATGCTGATGGTTTCCAATGGGAAACTAACTAAAGCCGGGACTGGTGACCGATTTGCTACCAAGAAAACGGATGAAAACATACTTGATTTTGTGGTGGCTTCCTTAACTCGGCCGGGGCTGTTTATTCCTCTGTTTTCGGTACAAAACGACAAACTTGGGAAGAACTCAAAGAAACTGAATCCCGACGAGATTTTTAAGGTGAGTAATATCCGCTATGGTAAGGATGAAAAATTGGGAAAGAAAACCGCCAAAGTACTCCGCTACAATTGTGAAGTGGTTCCTGTGAAGACCAACACCAAGGTTAAAGTTTGGCTGGACCCAAAAACTCACCTGCCGCTGAAACGGGTTATTCAATCAACGGATTCAAGAATTCCAGATGCAAAATCCCAAATGGTGGTAGTTACCGAGCAGTATTCGGATTGGGTGGTTAATGGGCCCATTGCTGCGAAGCAATTTCAGGTGACTAAATAGGATTTAAGGAAGGGGTTGGGTTTATCGCTCACCCCTTTTTAGTTTCGTTCATAAGTTCTAACTTTCTCCAATGCCGATTCGCCCGGTTGATCAAAACATCTCTGAGCAAAATGCACCAAATATTCTTTTCCTTTCAGTCTCAACACATTATCCTTGCTTCTACCAGGTTTAATTGTGCCAAACAGAGGAACAACAAATGTTGCAAGGTGCAATTATAGGAGCTATTGTCGGCATTTTGGTCGGGATTGTAATTGCCATCATCGGTCAGGCTATGCCGGGAAAGGAGTGTCCCAAATGTGGGGAAAAATTTCCCAAGTTTCGCAAACCGGCCAACAAACGGCAAGCGATGTGGGGCGGGGCAACTTGTCTGAAGTGTGGATGTGAAGTTGACCGCATTGGCAAAATTGTTCAGGGATAGAAGTAATAGGGAGAATTCATGCGGAAGTTTGTGGCCTTGATTTTGTTGGTTGTTTTATTTGGATGCATTACACCGGGGCATTTGTTGGCTCAGAAAAAACCAAACATTTTGGTGATCCTGGTGGACGACCTTGGCTACGGGGATTTGTCCTGCCAAGGGGCCAAGGACATGAAGACCCCACATTTGGATAAGTTGTTTTCCCAGGGAATGAAATTTACTCAGTTCTATGCCAATTGTCCGGTGTGTTCGCCGACCCGGGCTTCCTTGTTGACAGGCCGCTATCCGGAACTCGTGGGCGTTCCGGGAGTCATTCGCACCCATCTCAATAGTAGCTGGGGGAACCTCAGCGATGATGCGGTTCTGTTGCCGGCCTTACTGAAGCAAGCGGGTTACTTTACGGCCATGGTGGGCAAATGGCATTTGGGGTTGCAGGAACCGGACACTCCCAACACAAGAGGCTTTGATTATTTCCAAGGCTTCCTGGGGGATATGATGGACGACTACTACCACCACCGCCGCCATGGCAATAATTACATGCGTTTGAATAAGAAGGAAATTGACCCCAAAGGCCATGCAACGGACTTATTCTCACAGTGGGCGGTTGATTTTATCCACAAACAAAAGAACGCAAAAAATCCCTTCTTCCTTTATCTGGCTTATAATGCTCCCCACAGTCCCGTCCAACCTCCCCCGGAGTGGCTGCAAAAGGTAAAAAATCGCGAGAGAAAGATCACCGAGCGACGGGCCAAGCTGGTCGCCTTTATCGAACACATGGATGATGGGATTGGCCGTGTCCTGAACGCGTTGAAGGAGTCCGGGCAATTTGACAACACATTGATCATTTTCACCAGCGACAACGGTGGCGACCTGGGACAAGCGGCCAATTGCGGCCCCTTGCGAAATGGCAAAGGCAGCATGTATGAGGGAGGGGTTCGGGTTCCCATGTGTGCTGTTTGGACCGGGCACATTCAATCCGGAACGGTTTCAAACATCCCGGCAATTACGATGGATATTACACCCACCTGCTGCCAGGTCGCGAAATCAAAAATCAAGCACAAGATTGAAGGCGTTTCTTTGCTACCACTCTTCACGGGAAAGAAGAAGACACTACCGAAGCGTGATTTCCACTTTATTCGCCGGGAAGGAGGCCGCCGTTATCAAGGGAAAACAATTCACGCCATGCGGCGTGGAGATTGGAAATTAGTACAAAATTTGCCAGGTGCGCCTTTGGAATTGTTCAACATCAAACGCGACCCAATGGAGAAACGGAATTTGCGAAAAGCAGAACCGGAGATATTCCAAGAGATGCAGGAAGCAATGGCCGCTCATATTGAACGCGGGAAGCAGGTTCCATGGTTACCAGAGGGAAAGAAAAAGAAATAGGTGGTTGGGTCTCCAGGCCCGACCTTTGAGACGGGCCCGGAGACTCAGGCTTTCCTACTACGAGTTATGCACACAATAGATCGACTAACTTAATGGCTGCTTGGCCACCGCCGTAAAGTTTTTTTGCCGGAGCTTTTGGTTGGCCCTCAGCAATAGCTTGCCGAATTGTAGTTCGGATATACTCAGCGTCTTTGGGTGGTGCCAGTCGATTCCAGCCACTGTCCACTAATTCCACCCATTCCGTTTCCTCTCGCAGCGTCACACAAGGAACTCCATGGAAGAATGCTTCTTTCTGAACACCGCCGGAGTCCGTCGCAATTAGGCGGGCGTTTTTTTCCAGGGCGACCATATCCAGGTAACCAACCGGATCGCAAAAATGCATATTGGATTTCCATCCATCGGCCATCCCGTTTTTCTGGAGAATATTCTTGGTCCGTGGATGCAGAGGCAGGATAACCGGAATGTCGTCGGATAAGTCGTTCAGCCCGTCGAAGAGATTCTTTAAACGCTCGGGATGGTCGGTGTTTTCCGCTCGGTGAACTGTGGCTAAAACATAATTCTTTGCTTGGACGCCGAATTGATCCAGTAATTTTTCTCTCGACTTCGATCCAAAATAGATGGCTGCATCATACATCACATCTCCGACCAAACTTATTTTCTCCTCAGATATCCCCTCCTTAATAAGGTTGGCAATCGCGGTTTCCGTAGGAGCAAATAAAATATCCGAAAGGTGGTCGGTTAAGACGCGGTTAATTTCTTCCGGCATAGCCCGATTAAAGGATCGAAGCCC
>CAZPPD010000501.1:0-4863 GCA_964588185.1 uncultured Alcaligenaceae bacterium
GGTTTATGTTTATGGATTAGCTTCTTCTTCTTTTGTTCCTCTTCCTTGATGTTACTCACATCCGGCCGATTCGGCTCCTTGACGCTTTCAAATAATTTGGCCGCCTTTTCGTGATAGCCAATGCTGTTGTAACTGCTGGCCAAGAAGAAGATGGAATTTCGATCCAGGTTATCGCTTTTCGCCAACGCATCGAAAAACTTGGAGAATTTCTGGATCAGGCTTTTTGCTTTCTCCGGATCTTTTTTCTTCACATCATTGATTTGCTTACCGACTTCTCCAATGAATTTCTGCAGAATCTTGCGGTAATCAAACCAGGGATCCATGGGGTCTTTGATTTTTTCCAAGGCCTTCAGGAGGGTCATTGCCTCCTGAATATCCCCTTCCGCATCGCGCTGCACATGGACCCGTAAAGCCAACCCCAAAATCTCACTGGTTACCTTGGCATCCGGGAGGAGTAATTCTTCCTGGCTTTTAGCCCGTTCCTTAACATTGGCGACAATTTCTCCCGTGTATTCCTTGCTGAGGACCTTGTCGTAATTCTCCTTGCGATTTTTGGGATCTTCATTGGCCTTCTGGTACAACAGTTCGGCTTTCCCAAAGCGGGCATACTTTGCTAGGGTGCCTAATGCCTGCCCCAAACCATCGCGGGATTTTTTGTTGAGATCGTTTTTTACTTTGTTGAACTGTTCCAGCAAACTGCTGGTAAAGCTCTCCATCTCATCGTATTCTTTGGCAGCTTTCTCATTTTTTTCCGCCATCATCTGATAGGCAGAAGAGTATAGCTTTTTGGCCTTTTCCAATTGAGCCGCAAAGAACATTTGCGCGGTGGCCGCGTCGGCATCTGCCGGCAGTTCCGGTATCCGGTCCAAAGCAGCAAACGCTTTTTCCCGATATTCCTTCTTTTTTTCCGGGGAAATGTTTTCTTGTTTGGCGGCAGACAACGCGAATAAGGCCAATTGGGCTTGCGAGAAAGTATAGGTGTTAAAGGACTTGGGAAGCTTTTCCAAAGCAGAAATGGTTTTGTCGTAATCCCGGTCACGCATATACACCATGGCAAGCTGATAGCGGGCCACGTCGGTCACCGGCTCATTTTTCCAAACTTTGGCTTGATCATTCAACACGTACTGGGCCAAGCTCACCAGCTTTTGGCGATTGGTCTCGTTATTAAGGGCGTTGAGAATCGTGCCATACGACTGGATGGCATAAGAGGCTGCCAGTGGTGCGATTTCCGATTTGGATTGATTTCGGGCAACGTAATCCCCCATTACAGCCGCTCGAAATGGGTCGCCTTTTAGCAGGAAGAGGTAGGAGAGGTAGTAGCGTGCCTGGTTTACATCGATGGAAGAATCCTTTGGACCTGCCACCTTTAAACTCCGGCGGAGAGCCGCGATGGCATTTTCTAAATGCTTCTTCGATTCCTCTTCTTTCTTGGCGTGCGAGAGGTTGAACATTTCCACTCGGGCTTTGAGGAAGAGTTTGGAGAATTCTTTCAGGTTTTCGGATTTAACGTCCTGAACATCCCTGGCAGCCATTGCCAGGTAATGGCCTTTCGCCGGTTCGGCCAAGGGGTGGTCGGTTTTGGAGATTTGTTCGAAGCGGTCCTTGGCCCGGTCATAATAAGGTTTGGCCTGAGGATTGGTCATTTTATCGCTAATGGATTCCGCCTGAGCCTTGAGCTGTAAGGCCAATTCGTAACGGATTCCAATCCCTTGGGTATCGTTAAGGTATTGCGGGAAATCTTTTTCCCATTTTTTGCAGAATTGGATGATGGCATCTCTACGCTTGGCACCCTTTAAAGTGAATTGGTCATCTTTATCAATGTCTCGAATATAAAAATACTGGGCCCAGCTTAAGGCCCGCTTGGCCTCGGGATATTGCAGAATTTTCCGATCAATCACCAAACCCTTATAGAGATTCCGGTAGATGGTGAAGGCCTGGTTGGGATTGTCCGTTTCAATGTTGATGGGAATAAGCCAGGCAGCGGCCATCATGGAAATTTCCAAGTTGCCTTGGCCGCCATAAACTTCTTTCATGATAGCTCCGGCATTTTCCAATAATTTGCCGCGAGCTAATAAATCCTCGGAACTGGTGGAATAGGTGTAGGTCCTCGCCTTGTCGATTAAGGTTTTGCCTTTATCAAATTTTGCTTGCAACAGATCCCCGGCAAGCTGGTCTGCTACTTCTTTTTGCCCGGCTGCTTCGGCCTTGTTCTTGGCGTCTTCTACCGCTTTTATGGCGTCGTCCAGCTCTTTGATCCCTTGGGTGTATTTAGCCCGCGCCTTCAACGCAAAACTCTTCTTCTTATCCTTCTTTTCCGACCGGTAGGCTTGGCTCATCAAGGCTTGACCTTGATAGCCGGTCAGCTTGGCCAACTCCAATTGAAGCTGCGCCTTTTGCGGTTGCTTTGCTGTCTTGGCAGCAGCAAGAATTCCTTTGCGAGCTTCTTCAAAGATGGGGATGCGCTGCGTTGCCGGTTTGTCCAAGGCAACACTCACCTGGGTGCGGGCGTATTCCAGAGGTATTTGTTTGGCTAATTCCGGGGGAAGGGATTGGGCTTTCGCTTTGAGTTTGTCCAGATGCTCCAGGGCCAAATCAGCCAAATTCTTTTCCCGCAAACCGCGGATAAATTCCATATGCTTTTCGGGCGGTTCCTCCGCTCGAATCGGAAGCACGCAGCAACAAGCCAGAAAAGCAATCAACAATAACGGCAAGGAGAAGATTTTTTTCATGATACTTGGCTTCTTCATTCAAAGCGAATTCGAGTTTTGTATTGTTATTACGAATGGAAAATTCTCAAGGTTTATCCTTGGAATTTACAATTAACCAACTGAAATGCAAATTGGTGTTGGCTTACCAATAATGATAATAAAAAATTGCCTCAGGATCATTCATTTTGTGAATCACTTATGAATACAACTGCTATTTACCTAAGAACTTCTTGCACCACCCGGGCCTCCTCCACTCCTGTCAAGCGCATATCCAACCCTTGGTAACGATAGGAAAACCGATGGTGATCGATTCCCAGAAGGTGAAGCATAGTGGCATGAAAATCCCGAATATGGACAGGGTTTTCAGCGGCGAAATACCCAAAATCGTCAGTATTCCCATAAGTAACCCCACCCTTGATGCCACCGCCGGCCATCCACATGGAAAAGCCTCGGATATGATGATCGCGTCCTACTCCTCGCCCACTACCTTGAACCATCGGCGTGCGTCCGAACTCGCCGGTCCAAACAACCAGGGTATCGTCGAGCATCCCGCGTTGTTTCAAGTCTTTTATCAGGGCCGCAGAACCCTGGTCGCAGAGACCACTACAAATTCGCAAGTAGCGCACGATGTCATTGTGGTGGTCCCAACCCCGGTGATACAGTTGGATAAAACGGACACCCCGTTCTGCCAAACGCCGGGCCAGCAAACAATTGGCGGCAAAAGAACCATCCGACCCACGCGTTCCATATAATTGCAGGATATTTTCTGGCTCATCAGAAAAATCCATCAGTTCCGGCACACTGGTTTGCATGCGGAAGGCCAGCTCATATTGGGAAATCCGGGTATCAATCTCCGGATTGTCGACTCTTAGATTGCGAAGTTGATTGAGGTGGCGGATGGCGCTGATCAGATCTTGTTGGCGTCCGCGGGAAACTCCCGGCGGGTTGGCAAGGTAATGAACCGGGTCTCCTGCGGATTGAAACGGCACTCCTTGAAAACGCCCCGGCAGAAAACCGGACCCCCACTGCCGGACAGCGATCGGTTGCGGATTGCGGCCACCGATGCTGGTCATGACAATAAAGCCGGGCAAATTCTGACTCTCGCTTCCCAATCCATAAGTCACCCAGGCTCCCATACTGGGACGACCGGAGATTGACGTCCCGGTGTTCATCACTGTATGAGCCGGGTCGTGATTGATCTGATCGGTGTGCATCGAACGAATGATGGCAATGTCATCGGCGATGCTGGAAATGTTCGGCAAGACCTCGGAGATTTCCTGACCGGATTGCCCATGTCGACGGAAGCGAAATTGTGGGCCCAAACAACGCAAGGTTCGCCCCTGCAGTTGGGCAATGGGCTGGCCCCGGGTGATTGATTCCGGCATTGGTTGGCCGTTGCGGCGAGCTAATTCCGGCTTGTGGTCGAACGTCTCCAAGTGGGACGGCCCACCAGCCATGCAGAGGAAGATGACCCGCTTTGCTTTGGGAGCAAAATGGAGTCCTTGTCGGGCGGGAGATGATTCCCGGTTTGGATTCTGAGCCTCAGCAAGAGCACCCTTGGCAAACAATTCAGAAAGAGCAAGAGAACCTAATCCTAAAGAGGTTCTGCCCAGGAAAGTTCGGCGGTTGAGTAAGTGCTGAATATTTTCCATTGTTTTTACCCAAATAGGAGATTCTCATTTCTTTGATTGTAACTCTTCTTGAAAATTCATGCGAGGATTTCAATCGAGTTTTGACCCACCGAGTTCTCCAATCCATTGATGGGAGGAATTAATTGGTGGAACGACCTTAGAAGGGGCAGGGACTTGACACTTTTCCTGTCCAAATTCTTAAAATAGAAATCACCAATAGTACAAATAAGGCTAACTTTTCATTTATGAGATACCTGAAAAGGGTAAGGAGGATAAATAATGAGTGCTGAAACTTTGGAATTCAAAACGGAACTAAAGCAGCTACTTCACCTCATCATACATTCCCTTTATTCGCACAAGGAAATTTTCTTGCGGGAGCTTATCAGCAATGCCAGCGATGCAATTGACACCATTCGCTTTGAATCCTTGACCAAGAAAGAGCTTCTTGAAGGCAACTCCGATTGGAAGATAAAGATCGTCCCCAATGAAGCGGAATCTACTCTCACCATTTCCGACAACGGAGT
>CAZPPD010000502.1:0-4862 GCA_964588185.1 uncultured Alcaligenaceae bacterium
GTGTGAAATCGCCGCTCAGAAAATTTATTAGCGTACTTTTACCTGCTCCATTCTCCCCATCCATGGCGCGATTGGTTCCAGGTCGGATTTGCAACGAAACGTCTTGGAGGGCACGAACACCGGGAAACGTTTTGCTGATCTTCTTTAGTTCAACCGCGGGAGAGGACATTCGCCACCGGACATTAACAAAAGGCGTTCAAGTCAACGAGTGGTAAAGATTATGGAAAAAAGGGGAGGAACATTTTCCCGAAACGGCCCATCTGGTGCTCAGCACAGGATGTCCCTGCCCTTTTTCCACAATCTTTGCCACTCGTTTCGTTATTGAACACCATCTCCGCCGGCAGGGCTACTTTTTTTCCGCCGCGGGGGAGCCAAAATAAAGGTAAGGAGGACCAGGGCAAAAAAGCTGAAGTTGGAGACCTTAAAGAACCAGTGGGTGTCCGGAAGATCAAGGAAAATCAGATTGTTAAGCATTCGGCCGATGAAATCCCCCTCGAGTGTTTCCTGGCCTGCTTTGTCCCGCAGGTAATTCTCCAGGGTGGTAAGGGGACAAGTGTAGGCGATGGCGGTTTCCAAGGCCACAATGCCAATGGCAATCAAGTGGGCTGTGCGAAACCAAATGTTGCGAACCCAACTCCAGCGGAAAATGATCCCCAGCAGGATTAGTAATAGGCCCACGACTACAAATCCGACATATCCAACGTGGAGAGCAACAACCAGATTGGCGAGAATAATGTAGAACGTTTCCATGTTAACTTTCGGTGAGGTGGTAGAGGATTGGATTCGGTGTTCAGAAAACTAGAGCCGATATTAGCTGATTTATTCCCAATGTAAGGTTAGTAACCCTACTCAAGGTTCTCCGCTGATTCCAATTGTTTGACTGTTTCGCCGGGAATCAGACTGATTACCGTTTGGCCAGGGGTTAACGAAGGGCTTTGGTCTGAAGTGCAAACCGTCAAGCGATTCCTTGAGCCGATAAGAAATAAGGGAATGGCACCGGGATAATATTTTAGGAATGCTGTGGAATCAAATTCCTTGGTTAAGCGGGTCTTCTTTACTACCGCCCCATGCTCGAAGTGTTCATCCAGTTTCTGATAAGTAAGATCGGGAGCAAATAAAAACCGGCCGCGGACAAGGTCGGGTTGGGTTTCCGTGCGAGTCTTCCCGCTGGACTGCGGAACCAGTTGATATACCCGGTTGCGGCCGAACAATTCACTGCAATGCAAGGTGGCAAGCGAATTCACACTATCGTTACTGGTTAAAGCCAGCATTCGCCCGATTCCCCCAAGGTCCAAATCATCGATTACATGCTCCGACAAAATGCTGCCATGGTATGCTTCCAGTCCTTCAAGGCGAGCGGTGGCAACATAGCCGTAGTTTGTGTCCACGAGCAAAACCCGGAAGTCGACATCCTTCAAGGCATGAGCAATTGCACGAGCGCCCGGATGAGCGCTGGCAATCAGGATTCCCTGCGGATCGGCAGAAGCTAAACCCAGGAAGCGCGCTAATGGGGATGCCGTCAATCCATACACTGCCACAGTGCCGACAATCACCAGGAAAGTGGCTGGTACGAGGAGATCGCTGTTTTCGTAATGGGCTTCGCGGAGGTGGAGGGCAAAAAGGGAGGCAACGGCGGCTGCTACGATTCCCCGAGGAGCCAGCCAACTGAGGAAAGTCATTTCTTTCAACGAAAGCCCCGACCTCAGGCAGGATCCGAAGACCGACAGGGGACGAATGCCAACAATCATCACGGCCAGGAAAAGAACTCCTTGCCAACCCAGGTCAGTAAACGCTTGCGGCTGAACCCGAGCGGCCAAAAGAATGAACAGACTGGAGATAAGGAGGATACTCAGGCTTTCTTTGAACTCGATGATGTGTTTGACGGTCACGCGTTTTTGGTTGGCAAGCAGCAGCCCCATTAGGGTAACAGTTAGCAGTCCGGATTCTTCTTTGATGGCATTGGAGCCGGCAAAGGCAGCGACTACTACCATTAACACTACCGGGCTTTGCAGATAATCCGGGATCCAATAGCGGCGCAGCAGCAGGATCAATAGAAATGCGGCCAGAGCTCCAATGATTGTGCCGACTCCAATAGTGCTCAGCAGCATCCAGGCCACTTCCACCGTTGCGTTTTCCGGGGCATGGACCAGGATTTGAAAAACCAAGACGGCAAAGATGGCTCCCAGCGGATCAATGACGATGCCCTCCCACTTGGCGATATTTCCTACTCGCCCGCTGGGGCGAATGTGTCGCAGAAGGGGGCCGATAACGGTGGGGCCGGTCACAATGAGAATGGCACCAAAGAGAATGGCAAGCCCAATGGGGAAATCCAAGAGCCAATAGGCTGCTCCGGCGGTTAACACCCAAGTGATTCCCGCTCCAATCGTAAGCAATCGGAGCAGAGCAAAACCAATGCCGCGCAATTCGCTCAGCTTTAAGGTGAGGCCGCCTTCGAAAAGGATCAGGGCAACTGAAAGGGAGACCAAATCAAATAGCAGATCGCCGAGTAATTCATCCGGATCGACTAAGCCGGTGACCGGCCCGGCAATAAAACCAAAGGTCAGTAAAAGAAGAATGGAGGGCAAGTGGATGCGCCAAGCTAACCATTGGGCTCCAATGCCGAAAATAATGATGATGGCCAGAGCTAGCAAAGAACGGGTCCTTTATGGATGGGCCGGGGATAACCATTAATGGAATCCATTACGATGGCAGGAGGTTACCCTTTGTTCTTTTCGACCATCACTTGGATAATATCTTTTGCTCGGTTGGAGTCGAGTTCGAGTTTGATAAGCAGGTTGTCCATAAACTCTTTCTCATCCGGCTCAACGATACCATCGGCTAGGACAATGTCGCAAGCATTGGCAAACACCGTTTCCCGAAGTTCGGGGGGAACAGCGGCAGCTGCAGTGTCCAGGAGTTTTTCCGGACCCCCTCGCTTTAGCAGCCCCAGCAATCGATCCATCATGGAGTTGAATTTATGCGGCGGCACATACTGGTACATTTTCATGCGGCCGAGGATAGTGAACAAACTTTGGATCTCTTCCTCGGCAATGTGCCCGTCGCAAGCGGACGCACCTAAGAGGACCCCGGCAAAGCCTTCTTGAGGACCGAAGGCTTGGGGTTCAAATGAGGAATCACCTAATACATCATCAAAGAGTGACATGTGTTATTCCAAGTTTTTAGGAAAAGTAGTAGTTTTTGCGGATGTCCCAGTGACCAGAGGGCCAATTTATCCTTTGTTTTTCACCACCATAATGTCGGCGATTTTTCTGGCTGTTTCGCCATCCAGCCCCAGCTTTTTACGAAGATTGTCAATGAAAGCTTTCTCGTCCGGTTCGACAACTCCGTCTGCCAAGACAATATCGCAAGCATTGGCAAAGGCGGTTTTGTCCAGTTCCTTGGGTAAACTCCCCACGCAAGCATCAATGAGTGCATCCACGCCATTTCTTTTCAAGAAGCCGTGGACCTTGTTCAAGGTCTGGTTGAACTGCCGATCCGTAAACCTCTGATACAACTTCATGCGCACCAAACAAGTAATGAGCCCTTGAACTTCATCCTCGGCGATGTGCCCGTCACAGGCACTGGCACCAAGAAGAATGCCTGCAAAGGACTCCTGCGGGGTCAGTTTGGAGGTCCCGCCACCGCCAAAGAATGAGTCAAGTAAGCCCATAAAATGCTCCTGTTTCCTGTTATTTGCCGGCTTAGGATTGGGAAATGATTCCTTTGAACTCCAGAACGTTTGTTTGGGTTCCTTTAACGATTGGACCTGCTTCCGGGTTTTCGAAGCTGATTGAGAGAGGATCCATGAGAAACTTTTGTTTGCTTCGAATCAAAACAATTTAAATCGCGGGTACTAACCCCTGTCAAGTTAATTCCTCTACTTTGGATCTTTTGGTTTTAATCGAACACATACTTCTTTAATTCGGCGGACTCTTTTCTAAGTGTCTGGTCAGCTTGCCGTAGGCCTTTCAGGTGACGGTCGAAGAAAGCGGCACTGTAGCGGACAATCAATTCTGGGGAGCCTTGGTTGACTGCTTGGTGACTTGGCCTTCCCCGGCAAACCAAATTGGTCCAGGAAAAATGATTTTCGCGATCCAGCACCAGGAAATACTTGGGCTGAGGCAGTTGTTTGTAAAGGGCCGGCAAAAAAGGAGTGATGCCCAAATCCCCGGTGGCCCCTTGCAACATTACCGGGACACGTATCCGGTCGGCTCGGCCTTTCGGCAGATACGGCATGATATAAGGAGAGAGCAGCAAGGCAGCCCGCACCCGCGGTTCATGCCAAGAAGCCCAGCCGCCAATCAGACCGCAGATGGTATGGCCGCCCATTGAGTGGCCCATGGCTCCGATGGAATCCTTGGCGATATGTCCCTGCAGGAAGGAATTCCGAGAACCATTTTCGGCGAGCAGGTGATCTAGCAAGGCGCGGACATCTTCGCCGCGGTCGGCATGGGTGGTTGCGTTCCATTGCTTGGGTTTAAAGAACTTCGGCATTTTCGGTTTATGGTTCGACCATTCGGTCAGGGCATCCTTGTGATGAACCCCGGCGACAATATAGCCCCGGCGGGAAAGCTCTTCGTGCAAGAAGGAGCTAAATTCCGGGGCACTCCACAGCCCATGGGAAAACAACACGACCGGAAACTTGCCGGAGGCAATGTCAGCCGGTTTGATGATGCCCTTGGAAATTTTCCGGTAATCCAACGTGCCGGGATTCTCCTTGGCGGGATACCAAATGCTTAGCCTGCGAGAGATTCGCTGTTTGTTGCCGTTTTTGTAGACCAGTCGACTGCTTTGGTAACCGGCGTGGTAGCGGATGTTAGCTGCTTTGTCTGAAGTGCGAGCAGAATTCTTGCCGGATGATT
>CAZPPD010000503.1:0-4857 GCA_964588185.1 uncultured Alcaligenaceae bacterium
CCGCCCGCTTACAGATTCCAGCGCAAGCGCCTCTAAAGCATGTCATCCTGAGTGCACGAGAAGAAGTTCTTTTCCAGGTTGATCCGAAGAAATTGGCGGCACTCAAACCAGGTGCTGATGGACTCTACAACTTTTTCCGATCCGAGAAAATCAAGTTGGGTTGGGGAGATCATCACTTAACTTTGGCTGCAGTAAACGAAGATGGTTCGCAGGAGGTTGAGCGGCTGATCAATGTTGTTGCTCCACCGGTGGAAGTGCGTTTGGATCACCTCAAGGTCAACAATGAAACCATCAAGCCAAAACGCCTTGCCAGCGGCAAGTTGATTTTCCCGCCTGCACAAGGTGGCTTGGCCATGCTTCATGGCTCGGTTACTTGGAGCCAGCAGGATGATGAAAGGCTCAAGCAAACCCAGATTGTGGAGGTGTATGTCAATGGTTTCCGCCAATTCCCTGTCCGGCTGCAACCGGCCATCGGCAAAAAGCGTGAGAGAACGTTTCGCGCCAAGATCATGTTTAATCTGGCAAAGAAAAATAAGGTCGAGGTCCGCTTGCCAAACCCGGATTTAGTGGAGGATTCAAGCAGTAGGCTGCAGTTTAAAATTGATTGCGCTAACCCTGTGCAGAAAATGCATCTCCATGTGGTGATTGTCGCTCCCAACTTGAAACAAGGGGCGCAACGGCAAAGTTCCCGAGTGTTGAAGGAGCAATACTTGAAGGCCATATATGCTCAGAAAGTTGGACCCAAGTTTCTAACCACGGCCTTCCAGGATATTACTGTCCATCCGCCGGTTACCGGTTATGTCCGGCCTTTCTATGTAATCAACCGCCTTAAAGTAGCTGCTAAAAAAGTGCAAAAGGAAACCAGCGACAACATTCCCAACGTACTGATGTTCTACTACCAAGGAGTTCAAACTGTCACCAAAGACGGGACCTTCTTCTGGACCAGCGAAACTTATCCGTCCAACAAAGGAATGCCGCCGACAAAGGCCATCAGCATGGAAATGTTGGTGCAGGAGCTTTCGCAACGGGTCTTTGGTGCCCCGGTCATGCTCCTCGATGTTGCCCCGGTACAACCCGAAGGAGTTCTGGTGAAGAAGGAATTCTTCCCCAACAAGGAAGGACCGCCGGATTTACCTTCGGTGGCCGGCATGCGGTATTCGTCTTCGGAGCGGCCGAAAAAGGGGAATTGGGCCCGCTTGATTCCGGGAATCGAGAAATGCTTACCAAATGCGGACAACATTCAGCTACTTGGTTCTCAACTGGCCAGTCTCTTTTCCTCTAACTACGGACAGCACATTCCGCCGGATTTGTACTTCCGGCTGCGGAAGTAATGGAATTTACAACGAATCCAGAACATCCTCCGGATTCAATAGACGGTCCCGTTCTTCCGGATAGCGGCGAAACCAATAGGACAGGATTAATTCACTGTCCCGTTGAGCCGTCGATGGTTCCTCTAGGTTTGGGATGCCTTTCGAGTAGATTCTCTCGATGAGCTTCGCCGCTACTTTGCCCTCACCTTTCTTTTTGGGGGCTGATATCCCTGCCACGGTTTGGCCGCCGTGGATTAGATACCAGCGGACTTCCTTGTTTAGCCCTTCCAAAGGATAAATGAAAGACCCCTGATTGCGGAGGCGATACATTTGCTCGATCCGCACCAGTAACCAAGTTAGGATCTCCAACTTGTCCCGCAAAGAGGCAGCCTTTTCATATTCCTGATTGTTGGCTGCTGCCGCCATGCCCTCCCGGAGTTCCTCCAGAATGCTGATCTCTTCCCCTCGCAAAAATGCTTGGGCTGCTTTCACTTTCTTGTTGTAATCCCGCTGCCGGCATTGACCCGCACAGGGAGCCAAACAAGTGCCGATATCAAAACGCAAGCAGCCCGGAGACCGTTCTACCGGAAATAGGTCTTTTTGTTCTGCGAATAATATTTCCTGGCTTTGCGGGCAATCCCGGAGTTGAAAACAATCATTCAGCCGCCGAACGGCTTCCTGAATGCGGCCCCCATTGGCAAATGGCCCAAGGAAAACCAGGGCTCCGGGCTGAGCCTTTTCCGTTAAAAAAACAAACGGGGCAGGAGATTTTCCCAGGCACAGGTAAATGGGTTTGCGGGTATCCGGTTGTCCCAAAACATTCAGGCGGGGACGCCAGCGGCGAATGAGCTCCAACTCGCGGTGCAGCGCAGAAAATTCATCCCAAGCAATATCCCAGACGATGCTCTTGGACACGCCAATAATCCGCCGGGCTTTGGGGTCGCGGCTGCGCGTGCGAAAATAGCTCAGCAACCGGCTGCGCAGATTCTTGGCTTTGCCGACATAGACGAGTTCGCCGTGGACATTAAGCATCCCATACACCCCAGGCTTTTTCGGACCAAACTGCCGCACTTGCATACGCAGCAGGGCTGACCGGTTCCCCTGGATCTGTTTTATCGCCGGAGGTGGTCCCTCTAAACGCAAATAGCAAGGTCCAAAATCAACAAACCTGGGGGTTTTGAAAAGTCGTTCCATGTCGGATCCTTCCGATGCCGGCCTCCTGACCTGGGGAAGACTAATAAGGGTGATTCATATAGGAAAATGAAGGAAGAGAAGATTTCCGGGGAGTCCCCCTTCGCTTTCAGTGGAGAAAAAAAGCACGCCGATCATGAACAAATATTATTTGCTCCAGGATACCAAGAAGCAATCGGTCCGGTCTTTAGGTCTTCGCCATCAACGCCGCTTACCCCAAATTTTCTCCAGCAAACGATAGGTCTCCGGGTCCGCCTCTTTAAGTTCCCCGCGAACGAAAGGATAGAAATCATTGGTCCCAAAAAAGGATTCCGACATCTCCGCAAAGAACTCCTTTTCGTTGGTTAAGGCATAATGCTTGGTTTTATGGCCCCGGATATGAAGCACCTTCTCGTAAATCTTCGAAGCTTTAGCCCGAAAATATGCCGCCCGAATCGATTTGTCGTCAAACCCCAACACCCGGTTGTGATACGCATGGGAAAGCTCATGCAAAATTACCCACTGCTGCGTCTGCGTCTTTTCCTGGTTAATTAACCCACTGGCTCGAGGAATATGAACAGCCTTGGTCATGGCAGTGTCATAGCCGTGGTCGCGAAGCCAACCCGAGCTGGGATGAAATTGCATGGAACGCAACTCATGCTTGTGGTCGAGAAAGATCGGCACCTCGCGTAAATGTTTGAGCTTCTCCTCTTCCATCACCAAAGTAATCCGGTAGAGCTTATTCGCCAACACCCGCATCGCGACCTTGCCGAGTTCCGCGTATTCCCCGGTAAGCAAACTATCATCGACATGGACCTTCCACCCTTCGATATCTTTGATCTGATGCTCGATATGAACGCGTTTGCTCTTTTCTGGGTTCTGGCTTTTTTCTTTTCCCAAGGTGAGCAAGGGTTGATATCCAGGGAATAGGAATACTAAAACAAAGAGGAACCGGGTAATAGGTTCAATTCTCATCGGATGAATTCCTCAGATGACCTTTTCGAAAAATATTAGATTCATTTTATATTCGCCCCAAATTTTTTCATGGTTGAAATTCACCAAGTTTTTTGAATTATTGGAAAGAAATCAGAAAAATGCCAACAATGGCTTTGTTAGGAAAGCACGACAAAACCAATTTAGGTGGAAGAAGACAGTGTTAGTTTAGGATAAAATTTCTAATGAAAGTTTCCTTTTTGTTTTGGAACCTAAGAGGAGAACAAAAAACGACTCTTTCAAGACGGCAACCAAATTTATTGAGAAGTATTGGCCGTCTTGCCGGAAAACCTGTAGATGTTTTCGTGTTAGCTGAATGTCCAATTGATCCTTCTTTGATTATGTCTTCTTTAAACGAAAAGGCGCGAAAGAAATTTTCCAGGATTCCGAGCTTCAGCCAAAGAATTGCTTTTTTTTCTCATATCAAGGAGGACGATTGGATTGATCGTTATTACGATGGAATAAATGATCGCATAACTGCCCAGGAATTTCTCTTAGGGCCACCTCCTGGATTGTTGGTTGTAGGAGCCCATTTGGATGCCCCGACCTTTCAGAGCCTTGATGATAGGGCTGAAAAAGCAAGGGCTCTTGCTTCAGAAATAAAATTAATTGAAAGAGATGTTGGGCATTCTCGAACTATTTTGGTCGGCGACTTGAATATGAATCCTTATGATCCAGGATTAATTCAACCAAGCGCCTTGCACGCTGCCATTACAAGGCAATTAGCAATTTCTGTTCAGAAACTAAAAGTTCGAAAGGGGTATTCATCTTTTTATAATCCCATGTGGTCCTGTTTTGGGGAAAGCCGTTATACCGAAGGACAAACAATTAAAAGCAAACCTCCTGGAACTTACTTATTTCCCAATACGGAGGCACCAACCAATCTATTCTGGAACATTTATGATCAGGTTCTGTTGCGACCGGAAATAATGGACTATTTGACATCAGTTGAGATTTTGGATTCCGACGGACAGGATTCCCTCGTTACCAAGGGGGGAAGGCCAAAAGTTAGGACTCATTCTGATCATTTACCGATTTATTTTGTTATCGAATTTTAATGGGGATCGAAATGGAAAACACAATACCTGATCTGTGGGGTGATGATATAAACATTGATGTCCTTACCCCGATTATGATTCTTAACTCCCAATCCGAGTTGCTGAGAAAAAAAACCAAAGGTTTGATAGTCCCAACTATTGAACAGACTCTTTCTAGTTCAGATGTAGTTCTAATTACTTTCTATCTATTACAGATAAAACATTCAAAAGATTTGGTTTACCCGGCGTTAGTGACCGCAAAACCCATTCAGCCTCACACAAGCTATAGCGGGTCATAAGCATGCGGTGGAGAAGAGGATAACCATTCCATTATCGAACTTACCCAA
>CAZPPD010000504.1:0-4855 GCA_964588185.1 uncultured Alcaligenaceae bacterium
AGCGATATTTTGCCCGCAAAATTATCATATAAGATAGGATGGAAATTAGGTCTCGACAAAAAAGCATCTCTTGCAACAACTTCCACAAAAGGAATTACTCATATGCATTTCCGAATGTTTCTTATCTTCCTCTTGTCAGTTATTTTCCTGTCACCAAATCCCGCCGGGGCTCAAGAGAACGGCCAAGAGAAACTTGTGGAGCAGGTCAAGAATTCCATCGACAAGGGCGTCCGCTTCCTGTTTAAGCAGCAACAACAAGACGGCGGCTTTGAGATTACCAATCCACCTCTGGGAACCTCCGGGGGATTTTCCTGCTTAGCCATGCTGGCGTTGCTGAACGCGGGCGAGTCGGTTGCAGATGATAGGCGCATGCAAAATGGGCTGAACTATGTCCGCAAAGTCGACAGTCAAATGGTGTATGTGCGGTCGCTGCAAACCATGGTGCTTGCCGAAGCGGGAAAGGATTTAGATCTGCAACAAATCAATGAGAATGTGAAATGGCTCATCAATGCCCGAATCTTTGATCGGCAAAATCGATTGCGAGGCTGGGGATACACAGGCCGAACCAAGCGGGTCGATAATTCCAATACCCAGTTCGCTCTGTTGGGACTACTGGCGGCCCGCAAAGCTAATATCAAGATTGATCAGGATGTTTGGAAATCGATTCAGGACTACTACATCCGAACGCAGGAAAAAGATGATCCGCAGACGCCGGGCCTGGAAGCCAACGCCGGCGGTTGGCGTTATTCACTTATCGGCAGTCCTCACGAGGAGGGAGCATCCTTTACCATGACCACGGCGGGATTGTCGGGGTTGTTGATTTCCGGAATGGAACTCAATGAACGGCGCGAGGTCTTACTGCCCGGCGGGAAATTTAGGAACTGTGGTTTGTACCGGGAGAACCTGCCGGTGGCTCGAGCCATCGATTTCATCAATCGCAACTTTACCTTGGAGTTACCCAAGAGTAAGCGGGTTTTTTATAACCTCTATGGCATTGAACGAGCCGGCCGGTTGTCCGGGTTGCGGTTTTTCAGCAAACAAGTGGGAAGAGGCCGCCGGGTTTACTATGACTGGTATCGGGAAGGGTGCAAATACTTGGTTGAGAGGCAGCACGCCGACGGGTCCTGGTCCAATCCGTCTACCTATGATCGCTGGCCGATTGTCAGCACTAGTTTTGCCTTGTTGTTCCTTTCCAAAGGCCGAACCCCGGTCTTATTCAGCCAACTGGTTCACGGCCAATGGCCCCGGTTGGAAACGGACAATGATTGGAATAACGATCGCTATGCTATCCGCAATCTGACCAAATATGTCAGCAAGAGTTTATTCAAGAATCTAACGCTTGCCTGGCAGAATTACGATCTGATGCATGCCGCCGAAGCACGCACCCGCGGCAACCGCCTCCTTACCGAGAAAGATCGCAATGTACTCACTTCGGAACTCTTGCAAACTCCCCTGGTTTTTATTTCCGGCCATCAATCTCCGAGGCAACGGTTTCGCCAAGTGGAAAAGGATATCATCCGCAAGTATGTGGAGAACGGCGGGTTCATCTTCGCCGAGGCTTGTTGCGGCGACCCGCGTTTTGACCAGGGATTTCGCCAGCTTGTCCAGGACATCTGGCCGGATACCGAGCTGACGGATCTATCTGCAGGTCATCCGGTCTGGAGTTCCCACTTTCCCATCAAACCGGGAGCTTTTGGTCTCCAAGGACTGCAACTGGGCTGCAAACACGTTTTGGTTTACGCTCCGCAGGATCTATCGTGCTGGTGGGAAAGCAACAATATGGACAGTGGCAAATCGCAACTGGCGTTTCGTGTCGGCACCAATGTGGTTGCTTACGCTACCGGATTGGAACCGCCGCAACCGCGACTCACCGAAATTGAAATCGCCAACTTTGAGGATAGCCAGGGAGATAATCTGCCACGAGGCTACCTGAAAGTGGCCCAGCTTCGCCATAGCGGGGACTGGCAGCCTGCCCCAAGTGCCATGCGTTATCTGATGGGGCATGTGCAGAAGTTGGCCGGCTTGGATGTGGTCTACGCGACCAAGGAAATCCCGGTTTACCACGAAAACATTGTCGACTACAAGTTCTTGTACATGCACGGGAGGAAATCGTTTCGCTTCAAGGACGAAGATCTCAAGAACCTTCGCTTTAATCTGAAGACCGGTGGTTTATTATTCGCGGATGCTTGTTGCGGCAGCAAGACCTTCGATGAATCCTTCCGGAAATTCGCCAAACAATTGTTTCCCAAGCAAAAACTTCAAGAAGTTGAACTGGATGACGTCCTCTACAGCAAGGAGCTAAACGGGGAACGGTTGGACAAGAGCATCATCCGCTGCCGGCGGGAGCGCAATGGTCCGATGCGGAATGTAAATCCTTGGTTGGAAGGAATCAAAGTGGATGACCGCTGGGTGATCTTGTACAGCAAGTATGACATTGGCTGCGCCCTGGAAAAACACCAGTCTTCGGACTGTCTTGGCTACGACACTCCGAGTGCTCAAAAAATTGGCTCGGCGGCGATTTTGTACCTCTTGTCTCCTTTATGAAAGGTGTCGGATCCGAAAACGGAAGATAAATCCCTCTATTTCCACCCAAGCAACTCGGGTTTCACCTTGGCTAGAAAACAAACCACTCCGCCCAGGTTCAGTCCTTCTAACACAGCGATCGGCAAATGGGCAACAAAAGTCACCAGGGCAACTGATCGCCAATTTTCCTCACCTCCGTAAACCAGAACCAGGAAATTCAATCCCATGGTCATCAGGACGGTGATTAACCCAACGAATAGCCCCAGCGGGAATTCGGGGCCATTCTCCATCTTGGGTTCCAGGTAGGAAAATAGAATTCCGGCGAGAAATGAGACGAGCAAAACGGTAGGTTGTGTTGAAAAGCTCCAGGCACCACTTGGGTCAATCTCGCTGAGATCGAAAATGGAGTTGGTAAAAAACAATACGCAGCTAAAAACCAGGCACTGACTCCACAAGAAAACACAAGCGGTTACCAAAATTCCCCGAAACCAACTCCGATGGATGCAAGGAAGGTGATGCATTCCGGCAAAGATTCCCCATGCCGCAAGAGCTGGTATAACCATCACGCAACTGTTGATGCCAACTGTGGTGAATCCGCCGTGCCCAAAGAAGGCTGCCTGAAAAAACAAACCAACTGGAATCGCCAAGGCTGCTCGCCAACCAAGAACTACTCCCAGTAGGCCATTAAGAAGTAAGTGAACGGTAGTCGGTCCAATGCGAACATGGATTAAGGAAGCCACATAAAAGGCGGCCGTCAATAACGCGATGTTGGCGATTTCCGATTCTTTAAGGGTTCGGTCAAAATATTTGCCTAACCCCCAATCAATGGTCAACGCCAAAAATGCCAGGAGACCACTGACCAGAAAACCACCAATTATCCAACTGGGAGTTAGGAAACCATCGGAAATATGAACGGCAAAAAGAAGAGGGCATGTTCCGGAATACATTAGCGGAGTAAAAAAAGTAACTCTAAGATGTTCAACGTTTACTTGGAAATTCGATCATACGAATTAAAGAATCGTAATACCAGGGAAATGGTAAACTATTTTCCAAAAACCTCTCGGAAGCCCTGTAAATGGTCTTTCAGAAATGATTTGATTTCCGAGGCTGGAAAATGCTCCGGCCGCTTAAAAAACAGCCGGACCACATCTCCGAGGTTCGAATCGGTCCAAATCTTGGGATGAACCCCAAATTTTTCCACTTGGCTCAGATTGAATTGCCCTTTTTTACCTAGAAACTTACAATCCAAAGCTTTATTATCTTTCGTTCGCCACCGTGCCCAACCCCGGTTAATTCCGGGCACATGAATCGTGATGGAATCCCTTGTCCCCCAGCGAATTTCAACCTTGGGCTCAACCTTTTTGACGATATCCAAGAGTTGGGGCAAGAGTTGCCGGTCCCATTGGAGCCGGCGGCCGATGGGAAAGCCTTTCTCGCCCAGATGCCAGCGTTCCCCATTCACCTTCCAGGGCATGACATCTTCCGGCTTGGTCTGCAACCGCCCGATTTGTTGGTTGAACGAAGCAATCGCTTCCTTCAGGAATTGGCGAAATGCCGGCGTGTCAATCTCGCTCAAACGATGGGCCAAAATAGCGACCTCTTGCCAGGGCCCTTTGCGATTGGCCACGCGCACGCGGGGTTCGTTGCCGTAGATTTCAACTCCCTCGGTTTCATCCCAAGTGGGTATCCCCAAGCGGTCGTCTAATTCCGCCTGCTTAAAACAATTCCGCGATACCCGGAAAACCAACCGCACCAGCCACTCCATCCCGGACATTCCATGGAAAAACCAACCCTGTGTCTTCTTGGGAGCGGCAATTTCAATGACACTGCGGTGGTTCCAATTGGTTTCGCTGAAATCGCCCAGTTGATGGATCTGTTTCTCCACCCAATCCAAAACCTGTCCTTCCCAACGGCAGGGCTTGCCATTGTGGGAAATACGATCCTGAGTGTGCCATTTGCTGCCATCCGTTTCCCAAGGCATGGCTACATCTTTCCCAACTTCTTCGATTTCATCTCCGATCAGTTTGGCGGCCTCTTGTTCCGGGTCGTATTTCGGCCTCTCCGCATAGGGACCGGCTTTCAAAACACCCGCCAGAATTTTCCCCGTGTGTGACTTTTTGACCTTGGCAACCTCCTCGGGAATTCCCTCGGCGACAATTTCCCCTCCTTGGTTTCCGGCTTCCGGCCCCAGATCAATGACCCAGTCCGCGGTCTTAATGACATCCATGTTGTGCTCGATGATGCACACGGTATTTCCGGCATCGACGAATCCGTGCAGCACCTCGAGCAGTTTCTCGATATCGGCAAAGTGCAAGCCGGTGGTAGGTTCATC
>CAZPPD010000505.1:0-4852 GCA_964588185.1 uncultured Alcaligenaceae bacterium
AAACAGGTCCTTTGGTCCACCAAGCGGGTAACGCCCTATGTGCCGTCTCCTTTGCTTTATGGCGACTCGCTCTATGTCCTTCGCCACTACCAAGGAATCCTGGCTCGACTGAATGTCAAGAACGGAGAGAATGACGGTGGCCCTTATCGCCTCGGAGCAATCGGCAATGTTTATGCTTCACCGGTAGGAGCTGCCAATCGAATTTATATAACCGATCGAGATGGAGTCACCATGGTGATTAGTCATGGAGACAAAGAACCCAAAGTGCTGGCAGTAAATCGGATTGAGGATCGCATTAATGCCTCGGCAGCGCTAGTTGGCCGGGAACTGTTTCTGCGGGGAGAAAGGAGACTGTACTGTATTGTCGAGAGAGGTGAGTGATACAGCCGGCGTATATTATTTATTTGATGGCTAGTCGCTCCAAGCTGCTTTTTTGTTCAGAAATGACAGAATTACAGCGGCCCTAAAAAGTAGGATTCGGCAAACCTCAGCCGGGTTTTGTAAACAGGATTCGCAAGAATTAAGCTGAAGGGTTGATAGCTGCTTCGGCGGAATATCGGTAGCTCCCCTGTCCCCTTCTTCCCGTAAAACGAAAAAAATCCAAAAAAGGTGTGTTGTTCTTGACTTGTTGAAATAAGGTGAATATCAATCTCGCAATGGAAGTAAAATGAGATTGCAAAAATAGCAAAGCCGATTTTATTGATTCATAATTCTTCTTCGCCACATTGAAACGCATGTTGTCGATGTGGAAAAGGCTGGATGGTATCTTATACCCTCTGGCCTTTTTCTTTTTTAATTACCTCACCAATACGCAAAGGAACGCGTTGGTATTAATATTCAATTCTACTTTTTACCTTAAAGAGGTTTATTGATGTCGACGATGCGGAAAATTGCTGTTGCACATGGGGATGGCATAGGACCGGAAATCACTCAAGCGGTCTTACACATTTTAAATGCTGCAAAGGTTCCCTTAGAATACGAGCCGGTAGAGATTGGCGAAGCAATTTACTTAAAAGGAGTATCCTCGGGAATTCCGAAAGAAGCTTGGGACATTATTCGCACCAACAAAGTGCTTCTTAAAGGCCCGATCTCCACCCCACAGGGGGGCGGCTATAAGAGCATCAATGTGACACTTCGCAAAACGCTGAACCTGTTCGCCAACGTCCGGCATTGCAAATCGTATGAACCTTTCGTGTCTTCCGCTCATCCGGGAATCAATCTGGTAGTCGTCCGCGAAAACGAAGAGGACCTATATGCTGGAATCGAACATCGGCAAACACAAGAGGTCGTACAAACTCTCAAACTAGTTTCTCGCCCCGGTTGCGAACGCATCATTCGCTACGCATTTGAATATGCCCGTGCTTACGGCCGACAAAAAGTCACTTGTATGACTAAAGATAATATCATGAAACATACTGATGGGATGTTTCACAAGATATTCAATGAGATTGGTTCGGAGTATCCCGAGTTAACAAAAGACCATCATATCATCGACATTGGCACTGCCCGATTGGCCACGCAGCCCGAAAATTATGACGTCATAGTGACACTCAACCTCTACGGGGATATTCTCTCCGATGTTGCGGCTCAGGTTTCTGGCTCAATAGGTCTTGCTGGATCAATGAACATTGGTACAAATGCGGCCATGTTCGAAGCAGTACATGGTTCCGCTCCCGATATAGCAGGGAAAGGAGTTGCCAATCCTTCGGGGCTCCTTCTGGCTGCAGTCCAGATGCTGGTTCATGTTGGCCTTCCGGAATACGCAAGTCGGATCAAAAATGCATGGTTATGCACAATGGAGGAGGGAGTTCACACTATGGATATCTTTCGGGAAGGGCGCAGCCGGAAAATGGTTGGCTGTCATGCCTTTGCTGAGGCAATATGCGAACGTCTAGGCAAATTACCCAAACTCCTAGCCCCTGTTGAATATCAAGGCGGTGGTATTAGCATTCCTGAAAGTTCAAGTCAAAATGCCGAGAAAGCTCTTGTAGGCATCGATGTGTTTTTGGACTGGTCAACTCATGGTAGAGATCCAAATGTTCTAGGCCAGCTACTTCGGGAAGTAACTCCGCCACCTCTGATGTTAAAAATGATCACCAATCGCGGTGTGAAGGTGTTTCCCGAAGGATTACCTGAAACATTCTGTACCGATCACTGGCGTTGTCGCTTTTTGAGTCCTTCCAAAAATGCGACCTTCCTTGGTTTGTTGGAACTCCAGAAGCGCATCACCGAAGCTGGCCTAGAAATCATAAAGACGGAAAATCTTTACACCTATGCTGGTCACGTCGGCTATTCTCTTGGCCAAGGGGAATAATCGGAAGAAACCTAGATCGAACAAAGATCCAGACAGACTTGCCAGACATTTATACTGTCACCAAACGGCGTTTCGATCTTTCCGAGAGCTAAAGTGCGGGGTTGGTCACTGTCTACTTCTTCTTGGCATGGATGACCATCACGGCATTGTGGTAGGTCGAGTCCACGACTCGGCTGATTTCGAATCCGGCTACTTCGAAGAATTGGCGGTAACTTTCACGGGTGTGGCGGCGGGCGATGGAGACCTCGATGTCCCGGTTTATTTGTTCCAGAAGGGCAAAGTCTCCTGGCCAATCAGGGTATTCGGCCTCGCGTTCCTTCAGATCTCCTTCGATTGCGGTCAACAATTCATCCAGTTTGGTATCCCGATGAGTTGTGGACATGCCCACAACACCTCCCGGGCGTAACATGCGGTTCACCTCCCGCAGGCAGCCGATGGGGTCGTCCACGGCGTAGAGAACATTGACCATCACGACGGCATCGAGGAAGGAATTATTCAGAAAGCCGAGGTTTTCGATGGATGCTTTGACGACGTTGACATTCGGATCTCCCCAGGTCTTCTGAGTAAGACGGTCGAGCATCCCCAGGGAGTTTTCGATCGATACGACCCGGCAGCCTTTAGCGACCAGTTTCTTGGTGACATTCCCGGTGCCGGCACCCAAGTCGCCGACTACCAGGTTTTCATTGGGAACTACCGAAATGACATCGTCAATGAGTTGGTTGTAGGGGGCAAATTTAGGGAGAATCCGGTCGTAAGGTCCGGAATAGACGCTCCACATCTTGTCCTGGTACAACTTGGTTTTCAGCATTTCTTCGAAATCCGGCCAATCGATCTCTCGCGGAATGAGGCCAACGGACCAACCACACAATTGGCCATCCGGGTTGTGTAGCTGGCTGGCGATTTTCGTGAACTCGACTCTGCCAAAGCTGTCGGAGTTGTAGACAATCGGTTCGGTGTGGACAAAAGGAAAAGTTCGTTTTTCGGCGACTTCTTCGGTAAACTTCTGGCCTTCGCGAAACATATCGTCTGAGTTTACCATAGCATTGATAAACCAGTTCACATGCTGGCCGCGAAGAGTTCCGGCAATGCGGCGGAAGATGGCTTCAAAGGCCGCATTAAAATCAATGATATTTAGGTCGGGGTCGAGGTAATAGGTTGGGATGGAATAATAGGATGCTTGATACAATGCGGGCCGGAGCCGCCGATTCCAAGTGTTGATCGGGGGTGCGGGCCGGTCGGCACCATAGATGCTTTTCCACTGACCGGGGACATCGTCAGGCTCTTGGGACTTAAGGAATGAATCCGCTTGGGGAGTTTCGGGAGGTTCGACGTAAGGCCCTTGGTTGGGAAACAATCGGTCTTTGAATTTGATAAGGATGAAAAAAAAGGCGATAACTACAAATGCGAGAAGACTAAGGAGGGAAACAACAACGATGCGTTCTGTTATTGTTTCGAGCTTCAAAAGCGGAGTGACAACGAGAGCGACAAAAAGAATGAGGACTAATAGAACGCAGAATCCAAGGGGTTCGGTAACGCTTTTGATAATTTTCGAGAACCAATCGGCCGAGGGAATTAGGTCTCCGAACTTGTCCGGTGGTGACATTAATAAGAAACCCTTTGCTGAATAAGAAGACCTGGATCAATTGGTTTATTTGGCCGGCTCTTCCGCGAAAAAGCACTGGGAAAAGATGGACTTATTTCCCAGTGGAAGCGCCATCACTGCCATTGTCCGGCCAATTTTGTAAACTCGCCCAAGTGCTTTCGGAACCAGCTTGAACCCGCTTTTGGCATAAATGTCGGTATGAATGGGCAAACATTCCAATAACAAATCCGAAAGCCCTGCCTGGGTGGCCAGATGAATAAGGGAATTGGTGATCCTTTTGGAAAGGCCCATGCCGCGATGCTCGGGGGCAACAATGACGCGGCTAACGTCTCCTGCTACCACATCCAGATCATAAAGGCGTTGTACCAGTTCGACGAACCCTTGGGATTGGAGAACAGGCAACCGCAGTCCAACGGCATTATCCATACTTCTTTTCAAAACCGGATCCTGGGCCGCCAAGCGGGCAACTGAATCCGGCAAGGATCTTTCTATTGGTCCCGAAGCAATAAGTCTTCCTGTCCCAATGAGTTTTTCATAGCCGGCTGTTTCTTTGAAATAAACGCCGACGTGCAAAGAGGACTTGTCGAACCAGTCAATTTCCAGTCCGGAAGGAGCCCGTTCGGCGTCCGGATCAAGATAACACATGACCGAATAAACATCATAGCGAAAACGGAAATATTCCAGCAAATGATGATCTAACTCCAAGACCCGGAATACGTAGCGATTGGGATCATATTTCTTGGCCGCACCCGGTTTGCGAAGATAAACCAGTTTGCGAATACACCGATCCAGGCTTTGGGCGAAATCTTCCGCATTGGGCTTTTGGGAAATACTCCTTTCAATATCACTCACTCGGTCCGGATGACTCATAACCGCGATTGTGGTAAATAGCGAATCCCCGAATTGATCCAACAAGTCATTGGCAAAACTGGTTG
>CAZPPD010000506.1:0-4849 GCA_964588185.1 uncultured Alcaligenaceae bacterium
TTTCGTCTGACCAGCTTTGGGCCGTCTTTGCGTAGCTTCTTCGCCACCAGTTCCGCAGATAATATTCCCGCCCCTAATGACCTGGACGTGCAAGGAAATTACATCGGCAAGTAATACAAATTCACACGCCAGGGGGAAACCGTCGCCAATGTCTCCAAAGCCATGTTTTCATGGTCGGATACCTACGGCATTGATATCAACGAAGGCGAAGATGACCTGTTAGTCCTTTGTTGTGCCGTTGTGGTCGACACGGTTTGCCATGAGTAATGGGAACCGCCAATTCCCGACGAATTCACCCCGAACAACTTCTCTGCGAATTTCCTCTCTATAGCATGAGCGAATCTGTTATTGAAATCGATGGAACGTTTGGTGAAGGCGGAGGCCAAATCCTTCGATCCAGTCTGGCATTATCCTTGTTGACCGGAAAACCGTTTCGGCTGTTTAACATCCGTGGCCGCCGCCCCAACCCGGGTCTGCAGCCGCAACACCTGATGTGCGTAAAAGCCGCAGAAACCATTGGCCAAGCCAAGGCTCAAGGGGCCGTCAAAGGAAGCCGTGAACTGGTCTTTGAACCCGGTGACATTATCCCCGGGAAATATCACTTCTCCATCGGTACTGCCGGAGCAACCGCATTGGTTCTCCACACCCTTTATCTCCCTTTGGCGTTGCGGGCCCATGCAGCCAGCGAGGTTGTCATAAGCGGGGGAACTCATGGCAAGGCAGCTCCCTGTTTTCATTTCCTGGAGACTACCTGGAGTCCTTACCTGCGACCGTTGGGAATTCAGGTGGCTGTCCGCATGATCCGTCCCGGCTTTTATCCGCGCGGAGGCGGAGTCATCGAAGCCAAGATCCACCCAACAGACAAGGTTTCTGGATTAACCCGGGAGACACGGCCTCCGATTCTCAGGGCAAACATCACTAGCATCGTCGCCGGATTACCGGAAGAGATTGCCACGCGCCAGGCCCGCCGGGCTCAGCAGCGCTTGAAATCCTGGCCGCAAAAACTCCGGGTCAAAGCCAGAGAAGAATCCTGGAAAGGAGGGCCGGGAACGGTGTTGGCCGTTACGCTGGAAACAGAATCCCAAGCCACTTTGTTTTTCGGCTTAGGCCAACGTGGTAAGAAAGCGGAACGGGTAGCCGATGAAGCAGTCGAGCAAGCCCTGAAATACCTGGAATCCGGACTGCCGGTCGATCCTTATAGTGCGGACCAGTTGGTGTTGCCGCTTTCGTTTGCTGAGGAGAGTTCTCGACTGGCAGTTTCCGAAGTGACCGCCCATCTGACAACGAATATTGGTGTCATCCAGAGATTTATTGATCGTCCCATTTCCTGGGAAGGCGACGAAGGAAAACCGGGATTGGTGCGAATTGATTAATCCCAGGGGCTTAATTCTTCTCCAGAAGGAGAAAGGCTGGAAAATAGCACAAGAATTAGGTACTTTGTGGGATATATCAGCTGACCCCATGGTCAAGGACCTACCAATAATAATTTTCTGATGACTCTCCACGGAAGGTGACATATGGCTGCGAAGAAATTCATCTCTTACGGGATCTGCCAACTCTGTAAAGCCAAACTGCCAAAATCAAATGTGACTCGGCATTTTGGTAGGTGTTTACCCGACTACCCGGAAGGAAATCATCAAGGAACCTTCTATCAACTACGAATTGAAGCCCGCTACGACACCAATTACTGGCTCCAAGTGGAAATGGCCGGGGATGGGGAATTGCTGGACCTGGACAAGTTTTTGCGGGCTATTTGGTTGGAATGCTGCGGTCACATGAGCGGCTTTTTCGTGCCGCAAAATAAGCCCAATCCATGGGTGGCGGCGCAAGTGGTTAAGAAAGCCAAGACCGGATGGGGACCGGATGAAATTTATTCCATCCTGTCGGAGTTGGACTACGAATTAGCCCCCGGGGAGATCCCCAAGACCACGAACATAGGCGAAGTATTCTCCGAACTTAACACTCTCCGCTACGACTATGATTTTGGTGACACGACGGAATTAGCACTGAAAATTGTCGGCTCGCGAACCGGTTCCGGCCCCCTGCTCCGTCTCCTGGCCCGCAATGAAGCGCCGACCTTTCGATGCGAAAAATGCCCACAACCGGCTCAATGGATTTGTCCCTGCTGTTTTGAAGATCCCTTTTACTGCCATGAACATGCCGAAGAACACGATTGTGGAGATGCCGAAATGATGCTGCCGGTAGTCAATTCTCCGCGGATGGGGATATGCGGATACAGCGGCCCGCAGTGAGGGATACCATCACCAAAAAGAGGTCCGAATCCGCTTCATAAAAACTCGACCCATAAGGGAAAGCTTTTCCCATTTGGATAACACCGGCCGCCGTTTCCACACGTTGAATTTCATTTGTTCGATCTTTTGTAAAATTCCTTCTCCGCCTTTAATGAATAGCTCGATGTCCGTTTGCAGATGGCGCGGCATCAGATCCACCAAGGGATAGCCGCGCCAGAATAAGTCCCGGGCCCGATCCACCAGATATGCCATCAAGTCTTGGAAATTCTGATTGTAGCGGCGGTTTTGCAGATCTTCTTCCGTGTAACCAAACCGCAGGCGGTCCTCTTCGGGAAGATAAACCCGGCCGATGTCGAGATCCCGATCGACATCCTGCCAAAAGTTGGCAAGTTGCAGCCCCGTGCAAATATGGTCGGACAATTTGGCTCGATCCGAAGAATACGACTCGCATAAATAAAGCACCAAATGCCCCACCGGATTCGCCGAGTTCTTACAATAATCCAGCAACTGGGCAAAGGTTTGGTAGCGCTTGATAAGCTGATCTTGTTCGAAAGCATACAAGAGTTTGATGAACGGCTCGCGCGGGATATTAAACCGTTGGATGGTGCCTTGGAGGGCAACCATCACCGGATGATGAGGCCGACCCGAATAGCATTCCAATAATTCTTCCCGCCACCAGCGTAACAAGTCCAATGATTTGCTCCCGCCGCCGGTTTCATCCGCCAAGTCATCCGCCCACCGGCAGTAGGCATAGACGTTGTAAAAATGCCGGAGTAACCTTCGGGGGAGAAAATAGGAAGCAACCGTAAAATTTTCATAATGGGAACGAGCCAGCCGGCTGCAATAAGCCTGGGCCTCGCTCCGGGACATCGGGGCATAGGAGCGTTGAGGCCCAAATCGATCCAATTCCTGAATAAAACCGTTTTCCACTGCCATTTGCTTGCCATTTCTTCCGTGGGAAATGCTTTTTTCAAACCCCTAATGAGACTGGTTTTGTTTGAGCAGTAATGCTTGGAGTGCTCCACTCGATCCAGGCAATCATAATAAGGTGAAAGCCTTAACCAACAAAGCCCAGAGTCGCCGCGATGCGGTGTACCCTGGGTTTGAAGCCAAATAAAACCATTTACCCGGAGTGGGTAATACGAAATTCACTAATCAATGTGCAAAATCTTCAAAGACCAAATTTTAACGACAGCCAAAAGCCTGATGAAAAGAATCTGATAAACTTTTCCTTAAAGCTTGTTGTATAAGAAGAAATCGGAGATCCTGCAATCCTACATAAGGTGTCCCACTGGATTTTGGGTAATGTAATCCCCATGTTGGTCTGAAGCATGCTCGCCTAAATTCTCAGAGTACTCATTTCCGGGTAAAACCCCGAAAGATCCAGAATGGCGGGGGCAAGCATGACACTAACGACACCCAGAATATCCAGAGGAAACCAAAATCCGGATGCTACTTCATCAACCCCAAGAATCGCGAATGGAGAATACAAATGATCCAAACTGTCGGTTGTTTGCTGATGTTGTTCACTTCTGCCTTTGTTTCGGCAGGGGAAAACAATGAGAAGGCGATTGAGTTCTTGAAACAGGCCAATACCGCCATGGAATTAGGCCAGCCGGAAAAAGCGCTTTCCCTTGCCAACAAAGCCATCAAAGCCAATCCAAAATACCAAAAAAGCTACTTGGCCCGAGCGGTGATTTGCCAGGTATTGCGCAAACACGAACAGGCCATCGCCGATTACACCAAGCTCATCAAGCTCAACCCCAAAATGGCGGATGCCTACCAGGGAAGAGGGGTGGAGTATTTCAAGGCCGGCAAGTTCGAGAAATCCGTCGAGGATTTCGATCACTACCTGAAATTGATGCCGAAAAGGAAACCGAGCCACTGGCAACGCGGAATTTCTTGCTACTACGCCGGCCAATACAAGGAAGGCAAGGAGCAATTCGAAGGCTACCAGAAATTCGACAGCAATGACGTGGAGAATGCCGTTTGGCGTTATCTGTGCATGGTCCCGCTTAGCGGCAAAGAATCCGCCCAAAAGGAGATTCTCAAGATCGGCGATGACAAACGCATTCCCATGCGGCAAATCTACGAGATGTTTGCCGGCAACCTCAGCCCCGAAAAAGTAATGGAAAAAGCCAAGGCCGGTAAACCAAGCAAGGAACAGCTAAACCGCCGCCTTTTCTATGCCCATCTATACCTTGGCCTCTTTTATGCATCTGATGGGAAACATGACATTGCCTATAAACACCTAAACACCGCAACAAAAGATCACCCCATCGGGCATTACATGTGGGATGTGGCTCGCATTGCTCGTAATACGTTATCCGCCAAGAAATGACACGTATCGCCGACGACGGGGTAGACCGTGACCGTTGCCAGTTTTGTGTTCTTCCTGTGATGGCCTCCCCCCGTTGCACCGGTAATGGTGAAGGTGCATTCAATGCGTTGGATAATCCCCCGCAACGCCTCAGCACGACGGCGCAGTGCCAGCTCACCTACTTCGCCCTTCATCGCCTCCTTTGCGGAACGGATGGCTTCTCGCAGGTCGGTAATCTGCCGGTAGTGCTGCTCTACGCCATCGGCGGCGTTCTGCT
>CAZPPD010000507.1:0-4840 GCA_964588185.1 uncultured Alcaligenaceae bacterium
CTAACCCCGACAATAGCATCCGGGCCCAGGATTCTTCGGGCTTCTCTTACCGGCTGATCTTCCTGTCCAAGGTGAACGCGATCTGCCTGATCCATTCGGGCAATATCAGGACGATCATTCATAACATTGAGTGCACCCCCATCCCGGGTCCATTGCCGTAATTGCCTTGCCCGTTCCCACAGTTGACGATCATCCAATTCCTTTTCCCGGAGTTGTACCATTTGCACTCCTCCGGCCACGGCTCCCTTGATAGTCCACTCCAGCGACCCTCGGCATTGTGAGCCGGTAACCAGAAGGTACAGCCGAACCTCTTGCAAACCGCGGCTGGATGACAACCCGAAGGAAATCATGCGTTCCAAGGTGTAAGCGTGATATCGCAACTGCTCTAATTCGCGGCCAACATCCGGATTCAATATCTTGGCGGTTTCTTCCAAGCTTCGCAGTGCTTCTTGTAGCCGTTTCAGATTGACCTTGGCCGTTGCTTCCAGGGAATATCTTTGTTGCTCCCGGGTGGTAGATATTTCCGTACCCACATCCCGCAGTGTTTCGCGGGCTGCCAAGTAATGGCTGTTGGGAAGCAACTTTTCCACAGCAGAAACCAAACCGTGCCGCAAGGATTTCAATTCCTTGCTCATGAAAGCATCATCCAAAACAAAACGGCAATAATCTTCTAGGACTCGTAATCCTTCACGAGCACGATTGGCGTTTGCATCCAGAATACGGCCGCAATCGACCAGCAAAGTCGAGTCCTCAATTTCCAATGGTTCATCTAGTTTTAAGGGAGGTCCCTGGACCGCAGAGGAAATGCGTGAATGCAAATCCTGGGTATTGACTCCCAATGTAGTCAGCAACTCGGCTTGTTCTCCCGGCTCACGAAGCAAGGCCAGCAGTACATGTTCGCTGTTAATAGCTTCCTCGACAGTGGATTCTCGCCAAATAGTTCGGGCGGTTCGAATGACCTGGTTACAGGCAAAGGAAATGGGCATGTCCGCGTCTCCCTCTCCTAATTCAAAGGCGTCCGATTTGCGGAATTGGTCTATATCCATTCCGCATTCGGAAAGCAACAATAAGCAGCGGCCTTCCTCTTCTTTGAGTAGACCGTGAAGGAGATGAATCGGAAGAACTTCTTTGGCTCCAGCCGAAACGGCAATGCTTTTGGCTACTTCCATCGCCCGGGTTACTGCCGGAGTGAATTCTAATGCCATGAACCAAACCCTTTAAGAATTTAAATATCCACAAGCGCTCAAGGGGTAAAAATATTTCATTGAGACCGGTAAGTCTGATTATTCCGCCTCATTTTCCCAAGATCTCGACATCCCTAAAGGCCGCTGGTGGAGACTCAGGAGATTTCTTCCGATGGAAAACTAAGAAACGAATCCACAGGCAGAAAAGCTGCCGAGTTTAGGAAAAGTATCAGGATTAGGAAAATTCCGTCCTCTCCAATCAAGGTGAGGTATCCACCACAAACCTTGGAATTACTTCCCCTGCAAAAAGGACAAAGGGATGCGCGGAAATCCAGGAAAGCACAACGTTAGGCCATTTCCAATGAAAGTTCTCTTCCCAGTTTCCCTAATTGTTCTCCTGAGTTTTGCAGGGGGATTGGTAAGAGCAGATGAAGGAGTGATTGTTTCTGAGCAACCGGCCACTCCGTTAATCCTGGAAGACTGCATTCAAATTGGATTTTCCAATCAGGCATCTCTCAAAGCAGCCAATGCCACCCTTCGAGCAGCTCGGGCTCAACATCAAGCACTGCAAAATCTAGGGTTGGCTGGACTCTTTAGCAAAGAAGTCCCAATTCGCCGCCGACAATCTTGCCTTGGCATTACCATTGCAGCCGCTCGGGTAAACCAGACAGAATGGGAAACCCGTTACGCCGTCACGCGGACCTACTTTTCCTTTATTTACGCCCGAAAACAAGAAAAATTACTCACCGAGGTTTACGAGAAGCTTAAAATATTCGAGGAGACAGTGGAAGCGGCGGTGAAAGCTGGCAATCCCAAGTTTACGCAAATCGAAGTAGACAAGCTCAACATCAACGCCGAATTAGTGAAAACCCGTTTGATCGAGGCAAAACGGGGAAGCGAGCGAGCTTTAGCTGCTCTGCGCGAAGCCATGGGATTAGGATGCGACTATCCGTTGAGCCTCGCGACAACCGATCTCCCCGGTTTGATGGATAATCTGAACAAACAGGAACTGATTTCACTGGCATTGACGCAACGAGGTGAAATGATACAAGCCGTAGCTGCCGCAGAAATTGTAGAGTTAGAGGTTTGTGCCCAGCAGGCGATTCGCTCCCTTACTGCCCGTACCTTTGCCGCCGGTTCGGACGTCCATTCTCGCCCTATCCCTCAAGGGGTCAGCAACAAGGATTATCGTCCCGGAGCCATCGGCATTGAAATGCCGACCCTTGTGGCCGGGAAAAAACCCGACCGCGTTCGCCGAGTACGAGCTTTGAGCGGGCGTGCTCATGCCGTTGTGGAAAAGACGCGTGGTTTGATCACCCTGGAGGCAGAAGATTCTTATCTCAAATGGGCAGAAGCCGCGGAGAAAGCGAAGACGCTGAAAAATATCGCCAAAAAGACCACCGGAGTGGTCGAGAAAACCTGGGCAAGCTACAACCTGAATCGGGCTGGCATCGACGCCTTGTTGCAAGCCCAGGGAATGGATGAGAAGGTCCAGGCCCAATACAACGAAGCCTTGTTCTACCATGCTATCGCCTTGGCGGCTTTGGAACGGATTACCGCCGGCGGTTTCGTCCCGAATTATCGCACCCAAGCAATTCCAAACAATCGGTGACGACTTCCTCAGCCAATGGTTGAGGATTCTGGTTCAAAGCAACACCAAACTAAGGAACTTTGAGTTAAGCCAGGCCCAGGGCTCGGGTATCAAATCAAACCGGCCACCTAGAAATCCCCTTGAGGTAGATTTTATGACTCGACATCATCGTTACTTCGTTCGCCTTTGCTTCTTAGCATTCTGCTTTGTGATTTTCGGCATGACTTTCGGGACACCCAAAAGCTCAGCCGAAGCTCCCAAACCCATCCGCATTGGGATGGCAAAAAGTTTTTTCCTGGATGTTCCCGATGCCATGGTGCAGATGCTCTCTATTCCTTTCCGAAGCCTGATGAAGAACCAAACCGGGCTTGATGGAAGGTTGGAAACATCGATGGACTGTTTTGAATTAGGGGAAAAACTCGAAAAAAACGAAATTCAACTGGGTGTGTTTCACGGGTTTGAATTTGCTTGGGTCAAGGAAAAATATCCCAAGCTGCGGCCGCTAATGATTGCCATCAATAAGGATCGCGAATTGTCTGCCAATATTGTACTGCGTGAAGATAAAAATTTTACTAGTTTCGCCGACCTTAAAGGCAAGCAAATATCCCTGCCCAAACGAAGCCGGGGGCATTGCCGGCTGTTTCTCGAGCGGCGTATTGAAGAATGCGGCAGTACTCCGGCAGATTTCTGCAAGCTCTGCAATCATTCCAACATCGAAACCGCTTTGGATGAAGTGGTGTTGGGCAATGTGGAATGTATCGTAATTGATGGCGTTTCCTTGGATTGCTACCGGCAAATCAAACCCGGCTGTTTCAAGCGATTAAAAATCTTCAAACGCTCAGAAATTTTCCCTGCGGCCGTGGTCGTTTACCAGCCCGGAAATTTAAGAACCTCGATTATTAATCGCTTCCGAAACGGGATGCTGAATGCGCACAAAAATTTCCGCAGCCGCCATTTGATGACCATGTGGAAACTGACTGCCTTTGAACCCATTCCGAATAACTACAATGCGATCCTAACAAATATTCGCAAGTGCTATCCCTCACCGAATCTGGAATCCACCTCGTTCGCCCAAACCGCAGATTCGGAAATTGGCGAAGGTGCTGACTAACCAAGTCATTCCTTGGGATTTCCTTTGGCGATCACCAACCAATCATTGGTCCGGTTTCCGTTGTCTCCGGGAGTGACAAAGGCAGGCTGCTGAGAGGAAAAGCCATGGTAGCTTTTAGCCGGGAATTAGGGTAACCGGCGGTTCTCTAAATAAATGAAATGGTGCGGACTGTCCTTACGATTCCAAGGCTTGATCACAATGTCCGCATCTCCATCACAGTCTACATCTCCAACGCGAGCTTCATGAATCGGCATACCGGAATGGATGACATGCTTTTTCCATTGGATCTTGCCCCCTTTTCGGGAAATCAAGTTTTCAAAAAGGTAAACCTGTTTGCGGTTTTCGGATGCCAATGGCCCCGTTCCACTTAAAACATCCCAATCGCCATCGCCATCGTAATCAAACACTTGCAACGAATGAAAATCCTCATTTACCCGCTTTTGAATCCAATGAAAGGAAAACTTACCTTTCCCATTGGTATTTTCAAGCCAAACAATTCCCGCACCTCTTTTGGTATCACACTCGGACTGGACAATGTCCAAGTCCCCATCCTGATCCATGTCCCTCACCTCCGTTCGGACGGCAAACCCCCACGGAAATACTTTTCTATCACCTGAAGGAAATAATCCATTTCTTCGATAGTCCCATCTACGCCCTTTACCATCCTTGTTTTCGAACCAGCCGTGAACCACGGCGATGTCCTTATCCCCATCCCCGTCCAAATCTCCAGCAGCCGAAGGTGAACCGGTTGCATGGACTTTTTCTCCGGCGAAATCGAAAGGACCAATAGGATGCTTGATCCAATTTTTGTTTGGATTGCCGGGGATCTCAAACCAATTCAATCCGTCTTCTTGAGTAAAAGCGAGCACATCTACTTTCCCGTTTTGATAGATGTCAACGGCTTGCAGATCATGGGCCACATCGCCGATGCCTGTACGGGAATATTTCCATTGG
>CAZPPD010000508.1:0-760 GCA_964588185.1 uncultured Alcaligenaceae bacterium
GGCCACCAGTCTCCGCAATCTGGCCAAATTCCATGAACAATACCTAAAGTTCAAAGAAGCCCGAAAAGCAGCCGAATTGAATCAACGGGCACTTACCGCCCTTTTCCTAAAAGGCGGCTTAAAAGAACGGAATGTGACCTTTGTAGATGTCCGGCTGGCCATTGCCGATTTGGGGAATGCCATTAGCGCCGAGGCCCAAGCCCTATCCCAATACAACACCGAGTTGGCAACTCTCGAGCGGGAAACCGGGACTATTTTGGAAACCCATGGGATCTTCTTCCATAACGAACGTTTCCAATCGCGGGGTCCTCTAATCTTCCCGAAAAAAACCTATCCCAAGAGCATGCCGCCAAGTAAAAATGTTCCTCGCTACAAAGACAGCGATAAACCAGCCGAAGAATTTTTTGACTTAGTTGATCCCTTGGAAAAACCCAAGCCGGAAAAGATTCCTCTGCCAAAACCTGTGCCCAAAGAATTGCTTCCAAAGCCGGACTTGCTGCCAAAAAGAAAGGAAAGACCACCTCTTGATAATGGTGTCATAATCCTTAGGCCGAGGAATGTTCTGCCTGCCATAGAAGTTCCCCTCCTGATTGAACAATAAAACCACGCGTTGACATTGGTTTGGGAAGTCGTAACCTGAAGGCATGAATCCACAACACAACTCTAATTTTCTGCATCAAATAAGCCACAAACGCATTGATCCGCCGCAACTCACAGCCGAGACGGCGTTGCCGGATGTGATTGACGAGGCTTTCCTGTC
>CAZPPD010000508.1:770-4826 GCA_964588185.1 uncultured Alcaligenaceae bacterium
ACAATTCCGGCCGTTTGCGAGAGGCTTGCCAATTATTTACAGGCAAAATGTTGGCGGACAATAACACGGTCGGCCTTGCCCTGAGCGGAGCACTAACACCGGCCGGATTGGGCATGTCCTGTCTGGTGCCGCTAATCGAAGCAGGTTACATCGACTGGATCGTAAGTACCGGTGCGAACCTCTACCATGACACCCACTTTGCCTTGGGTATGGATTTACACCAATCCCGCCCCGGATTGAATGACTTGCAGTTGCGGGACCATTCCGTCATTCGCATCTACGATATTGTGTTCGACTATGAGAATCTGCTGGGAACAGATAAATTCTACCGGACCTTGTGTCGAAGTGAGCCCTTTCAACAAACCTTTTCCACCGCCGAGTTTCATTACCTGGTAGGCAAATACTTGGCAGCTAGAGAAGACGATACTGGTGGAAGGCACCGGAGTTTCGTGGCGGCTGCGTATCGTGCCGGAGTGCCGATCTTCACTTCATCCCCGGGGGATAGTTCCATCGGTATGAACCTGGCGGCTTTGCAATTGGAAGGATCTGCTCTCCAGATTGACCCTTTACGGGATGTCAACCAAAGTGCCGCCTTGGTCTACGATGCCAAGATCAATGGCAGCCTCAGCGGGGTTTTTATCCTTGGCGGCGGCTCTCCCAAAAACTTCATTTTGCAGACGGAGCCGCAAATCCAAGAAGTATTGGGCTTGAAGGAAGCCGGCCATGATTATTTCCTACAAGTGACTGATGCTAGGCCCGACACGGGAGGCCTCAGCGGTGCGACTCCTCAAGAAGCCATGACCTGGGGCAAAGTGGATCCCAAGATGTTGCCGGATTCGGTGACCTGTTACTTGGATTCGACCATTTTTCTCCCTCTGTTCACGGTCTACTCCCTGGCCAAATACCAACCGCGACCGCATAAGCGACTAGTGGAAAAATTGGGTGAATTGACAGCCAAACTCGAGAAAGAGTACGGCAATCGGCGTAAGGAGGAAAGTTAATTGGAACAACACATCTAGGGTAAATGAAGGCCATTGTCCCTTTAACTCAAAGTCTCGTCAGCAACTCTTTGCAAGCTAAACTCCCTTTGTTGCAGCTAAAATCGGCACAATCTCCCGAGATTAACCTGGAAGATAGACCACAATCCATTGCGTTGATGAAAAGGAACGCAGTTATTGTCATGGAAAACGAAACTGCTTCTCAAGGATGGAGCGCATCTGGCAATATTTCAATGGGAAAGGACAGGCTATCGGCGGAAAAAATCAAATTATATATAATAAGAATTTCAGATTTATCATATTAAAGATAATCAATTAAACTTTCGGTGAGTTAATGGGTAGATTGTTTTTCCTTTGTGTCCTTTGTGCACTCGGTGGTAAGTTCGCCCAAGCCAATCCGCCCGATTTCCGGAAAGAAATTCGTCCGCTTCTGTAAAAATATTGTTTCAACTGTCACGGCGACCAAAAACGGCCCCGTGGGGGTTTAAAACTCACCCCCTTTAAGACGGAAGTGGATGCAAATAAAGCAAAGGCCCTTTGGAAAGAAGTTCGCGAACGGATGGATGCCAAGGAGATGCCTCCCAGCACTCGTAAGCAGCCCACGGCAACGGAAAGAATAACCATTATGGCCTGGCTGGGGAACATCCTCTCCAATAAGGGCCTCGCCGGGGTTCAAGATCCTGGGAAACCAATCCTGCGGCGGCTAACCCGATTGGAATACAACAACACCGTCCGGGATTTGTTGGGATTGGAAACGGATCTATTTATGTTTCCCGAACGATTGCCGTTCAAGAAGGATTACATCCACGCGGCTTTAGCCAAAGGACGCATGCCCACTCAATTCCGTCTGAGTGCCATTCAATATGGTGCCAGATTTCCCGCTCTCCTCAAGCAAGCGGGCCTGCCGGGAGATAATCGGGCCGAACATGGCTTTACCAATCGGGGGGATGCTCTGAACTTATCGCCGCTGCTCCTGGAAAAGTATTTGGCCGTTGCCAATGAAATCTTCGACTCCCCTGCTCTCCCTTACGCGATTACTCGGCATCAGGACCTGTTCAAGCATCTGCAATCGGGTTCACAAAACTTCGCCGGGAAGAGACGGCTCATTCCTCTTCCAGCAGTTAAAGAGTTTGCTCCCAGGAATAATGTTCAGGAAAATGCCCAAGATCTGAAAAAGTTTCGACGGAATTTAGCCGAGGCCATTCAAAACGGAAGAGGTGGCGTGTGTAACGCCGAGTCCAAAATGGTTTTAACCCTTCGCCGCAAGCAGGATGCCTTGGCAGTGGCATTTGGCTCCAAGAAAACTTTGCTGCTCATTCCAGATCGCCCGTTGTGGCTGGCTAATTTCTCCTCTGTGCGGCCGGTATCCGGCAATATGATTTTCACCAATCGGGGAAAAGGGAACAAATCCTTTACGCTATCCCTGGTTGTTTCGCCCTCCGGCGGCAAAGCAGAAGGGGTGACCCACTGCGGAATTGTTGTGCTCAGCCGGAAAAACCAGCAGGGAAAGGTGCGGCTGATTGCTGAGTTTAGCAACGGGAAATCCCGACAGATCTCCCATTTCCTGAAACCGGGACCGAATGTGGCCAATACCTTCTTTAGTTTTTCCGCACCCCCGAAGGAACATATCACCCAACTACGAATCGACGGCTCCAAATTTTCGGGGGACTTTCTCGTCCTTGATGATTTTGCTTTTATGACGGCCCCTCGTGCGAAATCATCAGGAAACACAGCTTCCACCCAAACCCAAAACCGTCAGGGTTTCAAGAACCAGCTTACCCCATTCTTATCTCATGCCTTTCGACAACCGGTTTCAGATGAGAAAGTGGAGCAGTATCTTCGCCCCTATGATTACGCTCGCAAACGAGGCCTACCTCACCACCTCGCTGCCAAAGCCAGCTTGACCGCCGTCCTCGCATCCCCGGAATTTCTTTACTTGATTGAAAAGGTGGATCCCAAAAAGGGACCGGTGCGGAAATTAAACGCTTACGAGTTGGCAGCCCGGCTCTCCTATTTCTTATGGTCCAGTATCCCGGATGATGAGCTGAATAAGCTGGCATCTCAGGGCAAATTGCAAGACCCGGAAATATTCGAACAACAAGTACGGCGAATGCTCCGGGATCCGAAATCCCGAGAGCTTACCAATTCCTTCGCAGTCCAATGGTTGCACCTGAATCAACTCTGGGCAGCCCGCCCGGATCGAAAGGATTACCCCAGCTATTACTACGGGCCCACCGGAACGTTAGCTCAGCACATGATGGCGGAAGCAGTCTTGCTCTTCGAAACCGTTCATGTTGAGGACCGCAGCATATTGGAGTTTATTGACTCGAGATATACGTATCTCAACGGCCGCTTGATGAAACATTATCAGCTTGATCCAGAAGATTTGAAACTTGATGCGGATAAACCAAAGGAAGAAATCGAGGTGGCAAAGGATCTCAACAACCCCTGGTTTCGAGTCCGACTGGCGGACCGGAACCGAGGCGGTTTTCTTACGAGTGGAGCGGTTTTAACCCTAACTTCCATGCCGAAGAGAACCAGCCCGGTGAAGCGGGGAGCTTGGGTGTTGGAAGCAATCTTTAACCGCCCGCCGCCGCCGCCAAACGTTGCCGTTGAGCCGTTAGACGCCAATCCCAAGAAAACTGCCGGGAAAACCGTGCGGCAAAAGCTGGAACTGCACCGCACCGATGCCAGTTGCATCAGCTGTCATTCGAAGATTGACCCGCCGGGATTTGCCTTGGAGAACTTCGATGCCGTAGGCCGATGGCGGGACAGGGACGGTGTTTTTGCAGTGGACTCAAGCGGTGTACTACCTGATGGCCGCAAGTTCTCCGGTCCGGTAGAATTCAAGAACCTTATCCTGAAGAAAAATGAAGGTTTCGTGCGAGGTTTTGTGGAACAGATGCTGTCGTACAGCCTTGCCCGAAAGCTGGAATATTTCGATGATGATACTGTCCAGGAAATCGCAGCCGCCGTTGCCAAGGATGATTTTCGCTGTAGTAGAGTGGAAGTGGAGATAGCTTAAAGTAACCCTATCTCCCATGTGCGGAATATAAAT
>CAZPPD010000509.1:0-4803 GCA_964588185.1 uncultured Alcaligenaceae bacterium
CCGAAATAGTCAGAATCACAATGATCCGTAAGTACACCATGGAAAACTTTTCCGATTTTGACGAAAGTTCCAGTCAAGCGGTTGCCGAGTATAGCCATATACGATTCCGGGATAAAGGCGAACACATGTGGAGGCTTTCCCACTGGATTATGGAATTTCTCGGGTTAATTGGGTGCCATGCTCGCCCCTGCCATTCTGAATTCTTCCGCGTTTTTGCCTGAATGCTCTAAGTACACAGAGAATCTCGGCGAGCAGGTTTAAGACCAATAGGTAGATTTCAAACCCGAAATTCAGTGGAAAACCTCGTGGTGGATGACTCCGAAAAAGTACACGGAGAACAAAGTCCGTGTTTCTTGCCGGTGACGGATAGGTCGGGCCTGTGGCCCAGGGTTCTTGCTTAGCAAGAACGCCAACATATTACTGGCTGTGTGGTATTTGAAACGCAGATTCCCGTTTCCCATCTTGGACCTAAGGGGATATTGATATGAGGCGAACCGCTTGTGCCCTGCTCATTTTGGCAACTCTTGGCGGCTGTGTCAGCACAGGGCATAAATCTCATCCAAGTGCTGGGGGTCGAGGTCGGGCGCGACACTACCCGAAAGTTCCCCATGTCCAAGGTCCTTGGGGCCAGCCGGTCAAAATGATTGAACCGTATTCTTACACCAAACCGGGTGAATACGCCGCAATGCAAATGATGAATCACAGCGTGCCACTAAACATGGTGCAGTTCAATAATTCAAAAGGCCCGGTCAATTCCGGGGTGGTCCAAGCCGGCTATCAACCCCAAGGAAACGCATCCGGAATTAGGCAAGCCCAGGCCCAAATGCCGGCTCCTCCCGGCGGTTCCATGCCTAACATTCAGGGGCCCCAAGGGGCAATGCTGTCCCCTCCGGGAGTTCCCTTTGCTCCGGGTATGCAGGGCGGTGGGATGATGAAAGGCCCAATGGTTCCCTTTGGTCCCGGACCAAAGATGCCGATTCCAGGAGCAGTAGCGGCTGTGGGAGCTGGATTGCATCACGGTCCTCAGATGGGACATGGGGGTACTCATCGGACCCAAGTCCGCTTTGTTAGCCCGGCAGGAATGAAAGTTTCCTGGTTTACCATGGGACCCAACGGACCGGACTACTCCCAGAACTACCGGGAAGTACCCGGACGCTACAACTTCACCCAGGCCGCTATCTACCGCCTCAAGCTGAGCAACATCCCCGGCTTCCCGGGACTGGAAGTCTACCCGACCATCGAAGTCGTGCCGGCATTGCCGAAAACAACCAAGTTCCTCTCCCACTGTGCCGTGCCCATCGCCTTCACCCAAGAAGATATCCGTCAGGTCTCCGCAGGGAACTATATGGTTAAAGTGATCTACTTGCCGGATTCCGAATACCAAGACTTGGCGATTACCGGACCAAACGAGATTGTCTCTACTCAATTGGAACCGGGTGCCGACCCAATCAAAGAAGCCGACCGGCGCGGAACCATCATGATGGTCATTCGCATGGGTAACCTTGATGAGGAAGCCCCGAACACACCGGCAATCAATGCACCACCTTCGGGAACCATCATGCATCCCGGTCACCAGGCCCAACGCATGCCTCAAGGGGGGCCGCAAGGACAAATGCCGCAGATTCCTCAGGCGGGGATGATTCCTAATATGCCTATGCCCGGTAACCTGATGCCGACAATGCAAAACACACCTCCGGGATTTCCCATTCCGCCGATGACTCCGGGAACTGGCTTGCCGCCTCATCCCGGTCAACAAATGAGCGGCAGCCAAAGAATGCCTCGGCTAGAAAATTCTCAGTTACCCGCACCACCTTCGAACGGTGAGTTCGGGGCGGTAACTCCGGCAAGATTACCGGTGCCGCAAGGCAACTGATCGAGGTCCAAGCATGAGAGGAATGCGGTTTTCGTGTATCGGCTTTTCAAATACACGTAAGCCGCATTCTGCATTAACAGCGCTCAACCATTTCGGCTGAATTCCGGCGAATTCAGCTAAAAGTGAAATGCCTATCTCCAAGGATCAATCCCATGATTTCCCGAACCTTCTCAATCCTCGGGCTATTTCTTATCACCTGCACTCTTAACCTACAGCTAAATCCCACTGCCCTTGGACAATACAACCATGTGGCCCGCTATCAGCCGCCGCATGTGGACGGGCCCCCTTTGTTCGTCCGCTTTGCCGGTCCGGATGGCATGAAAGTCACCTTGTTTACGGGAGGCGGGAGAAAGCAGACATTAGTTGCCCCGTTTATGGTCGGCTTACGCCCGGGATATAAGTACCGCATCGAAGTTTCCAACATGCCCAATCACCCCGGATTGGTGATCCATCCGACCCTGGAGGTACGCGGCAGCCTGCGCGGCGGGCCGAAAGTCCCGCCTCAGGAATATCCCGTTACCATTCGCTTCCAGGAAGATGACTTTGATCGAGTGGAACGCGGTTCGTACCTCACCAAGGTCGTAGTCTTGGAAGACCCCCACCGAGCAGAACCGATTGCTACTCGTCCGGAAAACCCAATACAACTGGAGGCGCCCTTGGGAGTCGACCCAATGCAAATGGGCTTAAAGCGGGGGGCTCCCATCATGCTGGTCCAAATGGGACAGCGGACCTTTACCGAACGAGAGCTTATCTCTTGGGGGATTTCCGGAACCATTCTGCTCCCCGGGCAAAAAGTACTCGGCCCGGCTGCCGCTCCCCCTTGGCTGCCTTGGACCTGTCCCTCGCTCTACGATCCCCTCCACGGGCCCGACAAACATTATCCGCCGATATGCCTTCCCGATGGCGGCGACCGGGGACTGAAGGTTGGCTACGACCGCCAAGGTCGTTTGGTGGGCTTGGACACTGCGGATACGGTGGCCGAATATGTGGACAGCAAGGGCCGAAAGAAAATCGCCATCTCCAACCGCGTCTGTATTTGTGTCCCGCGTTTCATCCTCATTCGCGGTGAGCTTATCCCTTCCCGGCAGATCGCTGTAGTCGGTCCCAACAACATGGATCTGATCCACCGCCAAGCCATCGTGGAACGCAAAACCCCGCCGATTCTCCAGTATCAAAACATTGAGTTGCAGAAACTCCAAACCGCCCTCCGTCCCAGTGTGGCAGTGGCAACCATGGTGGCGATGGTCTTTGGTCAGATCGATGAGCTGGATGTGATGGTAAGCTTAAAAGGCCCCAAAGGAGTTACCGGAAGCTGCCTGCCCACACCCAAGGTGCCGGACTTGCCCTTGCTGCTGATCAAATGGCCGGACAAGGAAGGAGCCTTGGTAGGCGAGATCGTTACCTTCACTTTGAAATACATCAACAAAGGCGGCCAACCCATCCGCAATGTCCGAGTCACCGATAGTCTGATCACCCGCTACGAATACGTCCCCGGAAGTGCCAAATCCGACCGCTCGGCCAACTTCACCACCCGGGAAAACGACGAGGGTTCACTGGTCTTATCCTGGGAAATCAATGAAGATCTCCCTCCCGGCGAAAGCGGCATGGTCACCTTCCAAGTCCGAATCCGCTAGGAGCGATCGGTCGTTGGACGACCGTAAAACCCCGTTTGGTCACGGTGAGTTGGTTGCCAATTGTGCCCGATAGTTGGACATTGTCGTTTATTGGCAATTGTTATCCCAGGTCCAACGGTGATTGGAGGGAATTGGCATTTATTGGCAGTTAAATTGGATACCGGTGACATGGCCAAAGATTATAACCATCTCTTGCAAAGCGAATGCAAAGGATTTTAGAAACGCAGAGACCGCAGAGAGGAAATGAGAGGCCTTTTCTCTGCGTCCTCTGCGAACTCAGCGTTTCTAAAATCCTGCCAACTCGCTCCGCAATTTCAGAGCCCGAATGCAAAAGAAATTAAAAACGCATAGGACGCAGAGGCCGCAGAGAGGAAATGAGAGGCCTTTTCTCTGCGTCCTCTGCGAACTCAGCGTTTCTAAAATCCTGCCAACTCGCTCCGCAATTTCAGAACCCGAATGCAAAAGAATTTAAAAACGCAGAGGACGCAGAGGCCGCAGAGAGGCAATGAGAGGCCTTTTCTCTGCGTCCTCTGCGAACTCTGCGTTTCTAAATCCTGCCAAATCTTCATCCCTGATAGTTGTTGACAATTCGCTGGATGCCGTTCTTCAAAACCACTTCGTGAAAATTGATTAACAATCCAACTTGTAACCCGGTCAGGCGTAGGTGAGAGAGGACTTGCGCCTTATCCACCGGATGCAGTTTTTCCTTGGCCTTGCATTCGACGAGGACCCGATGGGCGACGAACAAGTCCGCCCGAAAGCCACATTCCAGGTGAACGCCTTCGTAGACAACCGGGATGGGCTTTTCTTGCTGGACTTCGAGGCCCAGTTGTTGCAATTCATACGCCAGGCAAACCCGGTAGGCGGACTCCAACAATCCCGGACCGAGGACGCGATGAACCTTAATCGCCGCACCGATGATCGCGGAGGTGACTTCGTTGATGGTCATCGGGAACTCCTTATTTACTTCTCTGCGAACTCTGCGTCCTCTGCGTTTCTATTCTTCTTTTCTTGCAAAGCGAATGCAAAAGGATTTAAAAAACGCAGAGGCCGCTGAGGCCGCAGAGAGGAAATGAGAGGCATCTCTCTGCGAACTCTGCGATCTCAGCGTTTCTAAAATCCTTCCAACCGCTCCGCAATTTCAGAGTCCGGCAGTCCCATACTTTTCTTGTGAAGCGAATGCAAAAGAATTTTAAAACGCAGAGGACGCAGAGAACGCAGAGTGGAAATGAGCGGCATTTCTCTGCGAACTCTGCGACCTCTGCGTTTCTAAAATCCTTCCAACCGCTCCGCAAT
>CAZPPD010000510.1:0-4794 GCA_964588185.1 uncultured Alcaligenaceae bacterium
AAATCACCGGCTTTTACGCTCATCTCCGCTGACCAATACCGTTGCCGCCGGTACGCCAAGAAGCAACGGCGGATGCCAGTTGCCATCCCAACCAATCGGAGACCATCCTACTGGTGGCATGAATGTGTCTCTCTCCTTCGGCCATCCAAAAAGCAAAAGATATCGCCTCCAAGGTTGCTGTCCGTTTTGTCCAAGGAGATGTTTTGGACCCACCCCGGTTAGGTCCCCCATTTCCCTTTTTTTTCGACCGGGGTTGTTACCACGTCGTGCGGCGGATTAACGTAGATGATTACCTTAAAACGTTGAATGAAATAACTTCCCCGGATGCCATTGGCCTTGTTCTGGCAGGAAATGCCAAAGAACCTAAGGTTGAAGACGGCCCGCCGGTAGTCAGTGAAGAGGAAATACGCAGCGAACTGAGCAGATTCTTTGAAATTCAGTGGCTCCGAGAATTCCGCTTTGACCCTCCACCCAAAACTAACGAGAACTTCTTGGCGTGGTCGTGTTTTCTGAAGAAAAAGCCCCAATAAAATGCGAAAAAGGTGTCAGGTAGCAGAAGGGCCATTCCAGCAAAAGGTCGCTGCCACTGCGCGCACCATTTACGCCGATCAGGACATTAAGCGAACGCAGTTTCAAGTCCATCGACTTGATGGATTTGAAAACCTTTTATCCTAAAATTGGAAAACGCTGAAAGCGTTAAACATTACACAAACTTAAAGCTTCAACAGCTGTACTACTCTTTCACGGTAGAAATTGTTGCTAATGTTGCAACCCAGGCTGCGCCGCTTTGCGGCGAGCCTGGGCTAGGTTGTTAAACGTTTTCAGCGTTTTTCAATTTTAGGAAATCCACAACTCCGATTTTCCAACTAAACGCGGTTTAAGTACGGGTGAAAAGAGCTGCGTCCCCTTTGGTACCCGTTCGTCAGAACGGGTGAAAAGAGCTGCGTCCCCTTTGTGGGTTCTTTGTGGTTCGTTCTGTTTCAATTATCGGAGTGGGATTTCTTTCAACAGCCGCTTCGCTTGTGGAGTGCCGATGATCTCCAAGATTTCAGCGGCACGCGTCAAGACGATCAGTTCCCGAGTGAGTGGAGTTTTTTCAATTTGATCCTGCAGCCGGCGAAGGCGTTGATATGTTTCCAAGGTTGGTTTTTTCAGCAGCGTCTGCCGGATTTCCGGAAGGGCAAGGCAAGCGTAACGCCGAAGTTGTTTGCCGGCTTTTTCTCGGACGGCGAAACGCGGAGAGTCCAAATCCGCAATTATTTTTGGAATGCTTTTTGTACTTGGGAAAGACATCTGCTGGAGCTTTCCTTGAAGAAAAGGCACAGTCTGCGGCGATGCCGCTAATCGCCAAATGGCGCGGTAGGCAGCTTTGGCATCGCTGCCCTGCAGGTCATCCCAAGATTTTTGGGATTGTTGCTCGGTAAGAAGCAACGGTTGCATTGGGCCGATTATTTGCTGTCCGGTTAAATCCCAAATTTGGATTCGGCTTGCAACCAGGTTTGCCAGCAGTCGCCCATCCGGAGAGAGAGCTAAATTGCAACTCTTACTGGGAAAATCAAACCGGCTTTTGTTGGTCGCGGTTTCCAACAGCCCCGCTTTCCCTTCGTGCCAATACGCCATTGATCGGGCGTCATGCGACAAAATACACCGATTCACCAACTCAAAAGGCAGCAAATATAAATACCTACCCGTGTTTACGTCCCATAGCCGCAACTCAAAATCCGGAATGTAACTGGGTGGTATGAAGGCCAATCTTTCTCCAGGTTCGAGTTGTTGGGTGTTTTCCTTACCGGAGGTGATCAATAACTTCCGCCCCCAAATCAAGTCAGACCAAAAGGGCGGGTGAAACTTCCCGCTGCCTTGGTTCTCCGGAACACTGGTGATCTCCCAAATTGTTTTCTTTGTCCGCAGGTCGTACAAGCGAACCGTCTTGGTACGTACCAAGACCCGATGATCATCGACGAAATCCACTCTTTCAATTTGTTTCGGAAACCCCTTTAACGGCGTCGTTTTTCCTGCCTGCCAATCCCAAATCCACCATCGCTTGTTGTCGGAGCAGATTCTCAATTGCTTGGTGCCGGGAACAAAATCGAGATCAAAGATTTGCGACTCGGCTTTCAGGGAAAAGACCGCGAGTTTTTTTCCGTTGGCGGCATCCCACACGGAAACTTTGTTTCCTTGCCACGGAGCCGTAGCCAACAACCGGCCATTATCGGAAAAGACTAAGTGACCGATATCGTCACCGTCGAGCATGGTCTTTAACAGCTTGCCGGTGGCCACATCCCACAGGTGGAGCCGGCCGCCAAAGCCGCTGACGGCGAGAAGTTTGCTATCGGGAGAAAAAGTAGCCGAATCGAATTTGTACGCGATTTCCTTGTACCCGTCTCCGGTTGTCCGCTTTCGCAAATAATTCAGAAACTTGGATTTTCCTGCTTGTTGTTGCGATTCATTGTTGCCGATGACTGCCCAAGCAATGTCTTCGTCATGAGCAAATTTCCAGGTCTTGGTTTTGTTCCCGGAATTCACATCCCAGAGGTGAAGTTCGTTGTTGTTGTTCAGGGTCCGCAAGCCGATGGGAGTAAATTCCATGCGGGCAATCCCGGATTTTAAAACGGCTTCGTGAACTTCTATCGACCGGAAATCGTTGGAGTCGTTGTTGGAACCGTTCCAGGTTGCCAATTGCCGGATTTTCTTTCCGGTTTGCACATCCCAAAGAACAAGGTCTCCCCGAGTTGTCTCTTTATTTGAAGATTCGGCATAAACTGCCAAGGTTTTGCCGGCGCCGGAAATTGCCAACCGTTGATGAAAACCTTCGGGGACCACCATTTTGCGTTCCACTTTTCCCGTCCGCCCATTGCATACCTGCAGAAATCCATTTCGGCTGTCGCCGCAGACGATCACACTGCCGTCTGCCGAAACACACAATCCCGCGATGCTATTCACATGGAAATCAATCTCGTGCAGCTTCTTTCCCTTAATGCTGTCCCAAACCTTAAATCTGTAACCCCGGATGAATGGCTTTGATCCAGGCGTCGGCTTCTCAGGGTAGCCGACCTCCACTTCGGCGGTTGCCAGAATTTTGCCATTTGCGGCAAGCGACCAATAATCTGCCGGGAACTGCCGGACATGTTTCCCAGCGGCCAAATCCCAAACATGCAGAATTTTGTCCGGAACTGAGGTTAAATGGCCTAAAAACGGATCTCCGCCCCCAATTTTCCCCATGGCATTGCCGCCCGTATACAGAAGCCGCGAATCCGGGGAAAAAGCAATCTGGTTGACCACGTATTTGTGGCCCCTGATTTCGTAATGCGCTTTTCCGGTCTGCAGGTCCCGAACGTAGACCGTATTGTCGCCAGGCCCTTCGGTGAAAACCGCGAATTTGCCGTTAGGAGAAATCGTCAAATGCTGAAACGGGTTTGGCGAAAGCGGATCTCCCAAAACCCGGACGGGCGATGGAGACCGGTTTTCTCGGGATGGCTTTACCATCTGAAGCTGCGGTGTTTCGGAAGGTGACGAGGGCTCACTGGCCAAACCGACGTCAAATCCTTCAAGGAGGAATATTGAAAACACAATTCCAATTCGAGCGATTAAAGTCGGACCGCGAGAGACGTGTCGTCGATCAGTCATGTTGTTTTCCTTGGACATGGGTGTCTCCACAAGAACTCGCGTGGACGACAACGACCATCAGTTGGGGGAATGAGAAAAAGGTGTCAGGTGTCGGGACCCTTTTTTGCTCACCCAGCTTGCGTTCTATTCTTCCCCACGTTTACTCCTTCCCGTTACCAGACCCATTGACTATGTATGCCAATTCTTGTCCTTCACCGATCGAAGGTTGACTTCCAATGCCGATCAAAGCCAATGTCATTAATTGACCTCGTCTGAAGATAATCTCACCGTCAACTTACGGGTTATTGCGGTGCTCTGTTCACTGGTTTCGAACGGAGTTCGACCGGTCTGCAGGACAACCGGGCGCGGTACTACAGTTCGGCGATTGGGAGGTGGTTGAGTGAGGACCCGTTGGGGCCGACAACGCCGGAAACATGGGCGACAATTGAGACGGACTCTGCTTTCATTTCACACTGATTCAGAACATTCAGGGGGACTAAAAGCTAACCCTCGAACGCCCCCAGCACCAGACAACAATTATGTCCCCCAAAGCCGAAGCTATTGGTTAAACACCGGCTGACCCGTGTTTCCCGGGCTTGGTTCGGAACGTAGTCCAAATCACATTTGGGATCCGGAGTTTGCTGGTTGATTGTGGGATGAATGATTCCGGTCTTTAAGGTCATCGCACAAGCAATCAGTTCCACGCCGCCGCTGGCCCCCAATAAGTGTCCCAGCATACTCTTGGTGCTGCTGATCGCCAGTTTATTAGCGTAGGGACCAAAGACTTTCTTAACGGCGTTGGTTTCCGCTACGTCGCCTAATTCCGTACTGGTGCCGTGAGCATTGATGTATTGGATGTCTTCCGGATTAAGCCGGGCATCCTTGAGGGCATACTGCATAGCCTTGATGGCCCCGATGCCATCGGGATGCGGTGCGGTGATATGATGGCCATCAGCTGTGGAACCGGATCCCAGGATCTCAGCGTATATCTTGGCCCCGCGTTTCTTGGCGTGTTCCAAAGCTTCGAGGATCAGAATTCCCGATCCCTCACTCAAGATAAAACCATCGCGGTCCTGGTCAAAAGGACGGCTGGCCCCTTCGGGATCGTCATTGCGGCCGGACAAAGCACGGGCGGAAATAAATCCACCCAATCCCATCGGGGTGATGGCCGCTTCGGCTCCTCCGGAA
>CAZPPD010000511.1:0-4786 GCA_964588185.1 uncultured Alcaligenaceae bacterium
TTCCATATATCGTTGGACCGGAAAAGGAATATTTCCTTCTTCTACTTCATTCAGGGAGAATTTGGATTTTTTATTGGCTTGATTGTATAAATCGGTGATCTTGTCAATTTTCCTGCGCAGGGATTGAACACGGGGATGATCCTGGCCGTAATCCAAAATTAGCTCCTCTTCCTGCAAAATTAACGGCAATAACTCCCGTTCCAAACGGAGTTCGAATGGTTCTTCAACCTGGGCGGTGGCCGGGATAAACTTCATGAGCTCATCAAAGTTTCCATCCTCTTTTTCCAGTCTCTTTCGTTCGTTGTGTATTGCTTTGATGGTGTTGTTAATGGTTACGAGTATTTGGGAATATTCAGCCAATTTGGCGTCATATTTTTCTACCCGGACCATTTGGGAAAGCTTTCCGTCCTGGGTGCGTCGAACTACTGGAGAATTCTCTAGAAAGTACTTGTGTTCTTGCTCCAATTTCAACAATTCTTTTTCAACTTCATTCCTTGCCCGAGTTATTTTTTCTAAGACCTCTTTGCTGGCATTTTGGTATGTGCTGTCTAGAAGTTCCTCATATGCTCGGATCAAACCTGTCAAAATAATCTGGCAATCCTTTGCAACCGGCCCCAAATAGGACAAGTAAATAACCCCGTTACCGATTTTCGTGGTATCGTCTCTGGATACTCCAAGGGATCTGTGAATTGCTCCAACCGGATTGCTCCTCTCTCTCAAAGATTCCAGAGACTTGAGTTTTAAGTTTTGATTTCCCAAGGCAATCTCTATCAGAGCCTCACTTCGAAGAACTTCAACTTGAGCATTTATATAGTTATCGACAATCTGGACTCGGCCACCCATTCCTGCCCCTTGATAAGGAGAGACTTTGCGGATAACCAGAATCTTACTTTTGGACTCGTAAACCGGAGAACTTCGGAAATAATATATGGATGAAAGAATAAGCCCGACAACGATTCCCAAGAGAACCAGAGCTTTATGTTGCCAAATGATTTGGAGAATCTTTAAAGGGGTTGCTCCAGAAGAATTAGAGCTTTCATTTTCTTGTTCGTTAAAATCCCATTCGTTGGCCATTTCCAACCTCAGGTGATAATCAGGAATTAAGAAGGATTTCTAAATTATTAAAAGGGAATCTTAGGATATCGCTTCGGTAGAGGCCAGGGGGTTAGTTTGTTCAGCAAGAGAGCCGTTCCATTCCTGGGGGGAATTATCAACAGGGCTCTCATTTTTCTGCGGTTTGGTTGGAAGGATGTTATTGGAGACGTTCTCAATGACCTCATTAATCGTCGCCAGTTTTTCCCAGATAGGACGATCGTCCAATTCCCCGGCAACTTGCAATCGTCCAACATCTATCCCCTGGGCACTAAGGGGAATCTCCATACGCCAAATGGTAGACACTTCCTTTTCTTCCCCCGGCAGGTCCCAGCGCGCGTGGTAGCCTTCTTGCAGGGCGGGCGAATTCACATCCAATCGTAGCTGCTTTAAATTTAGCTCGTTTGCTGTTTCCACCAAGGTATTCCACAAGGTTTTCCAGCTTACCGAGCCTTGAAGGCGGATTTCCAATTGCCGCGCTTTGCCGCTGGTTCCGGGTTGCAGAAATGAATTTCCCAAGGCCAATAATCGCTCTTTTATCAGCAGCGCTTCGGTGTAGCCAAACAGACCAGTAAGAATAAGGATGGCAACGACAGCAATCCCCGTGAACAATCCGATCAGCTCACTATCGAAAGCCTGGCTGGCGAGAACACTAAGCCCCGTTAACAAGCAGCAAATGGAAACCAGCACTAGAACTAGCCTGGTTGAATACCCTCGTCGCAGCAAACAATGATGTAAATGACCGCGGTCCGTGGAATAAATGCTCCGTCCGGTTAGTTTCCGGCGAATAATGGCCGCCGTGGTATCAAAGAATGGTAAGGTAAGCAGAACCAATGGAGTGGTAAGCACGATTGTTGCCGGTGCTTTTAAGGAACTCTGAATGGCAAGAGTTCCAATGATCAAACCGATTACCATACTTCCTGCATCCCCCAGAAAAACGGATGCGGGCGGCAAATTGTACCGCAGGAATCCCATCAAAGATCCAGCCAGAGCTAAGGCAACTACAACCGCAGTCCAGTTGGATATTAAGGCTGCCATGCCGGCAATTGTCAGACAGGTAATTAGTCCCACACTTCCCAACAATCCATCCATGCCATCTATAAGGTTTAAGGAATTAATTGCACCCAGCAAAAAACAGACAGTAAATGGGATGGACAATAATCCCAGATCAATATTCCAGCCCATAACTTGAATGGAACTAACTTGGATTCCAAAAGAAATAACAATTAAAGCTGCGAGAACTTGTCCTAAAAGTTTGTGACGGCCCCGGATGAGGCCAAAATCATCTGCCACACCCACCGAACAGATAAGGAGGGCGCTGATGAACAGGCCCGCAAGAACTTCTTTTTGCAAAGGCAATTGCCTTCCCAGAGATTCCGGTAACAGGAAGGTCAACAAGACAATAACCCCCACAACCACGGTGGTGCTGAGGAAAACCGCCATTCCTCCGGAACGAGGAATCGGTTGGGAATGTATCTTTCTTCGGTTATCCGGGTTATCCAGCAATCCCATGCGAATAGCCATCACCCGAATAAGCGGAGTTGTAATAAGACAAAGGCCAAAACCGGAGGCCAAGATGATTAACAGTGCTACCATTGGTTGGAAACCTCTCCAAGAAGATGCAATCCAGTTTGCTGCACTGCGACCATTATTCCGGATACCAATAACAACCCAAATACTGGTAAATCCAGCTTAAATTGCGAGGACCATAGCTTGCTATGTTTGGGCGATACCAAGTAAACGGGAGTAATAAGAAACCCTTATTACCAGTCGAACTGCAGACTTCGTCCCCGTCGGTTGCATGCATCACGTTGCACTGAACCGATATCCTGTATGACAGGCCTTCCCTGACACTGTCTATTTTCATTACACAAAACCAACTCATGTTTACTCCGCCACCTGCAAGGCAGGGGATGGAGTCATCCTTTACAACATTCCGATCAAAAAGCACTTATTCCTATTTGCCGGAGGCGGTTTGAATAGTTCTTAGGTCCGCATCCTGAAATAGAATCGAAGCACCTTGTTGAATAAAATCCACTTGGACCACAAAGCGATTGCCGGAAACACTTCGAAGGATCTTACCGCGAAGGCCGGCCAAAGGACCCGAGGAGATTTCAATTACATTTCCTGCACGCAACTCTTTTTCGGGAGTCACCTGCATACCTGTCTGTAAAAGTCGATTTACTTGACTAAGATCGTGCCAAATCTGATCCTGATTTGCCACTTCCAGAGTCCGAACCACCCGTCGAGTATTGAAAGATTTAATCCGATCTTCAGGCGATCCAAACAAAAAAAGGTAACCGGGGAAAAGAGGAAGGTAAGAATGAAGCACTCTTTTGCGAGACCGAATAATGTTTCGGACCAACGGCAGGAAGTATCCTATTCCCAAATTCGCCAGATCCCGACTCAAGCTCTTTTCCTGCCTGGGCTTTACATGCAAAACCCACCAATCCCCTTCTGCATTCCTTGGCGGTCCGGAAAAAATATCCTCAGGATTAACCATTGGTTCAAGTGCTAAAACAGGCATGCTAAAAATTAACTCCGAAGAGGTAAATTTAGTTCAATTGCACTCTTTTATATGAGATAAAGCTGGGTGGAGTTGTAAACGTTTAGTGAAGGTTCCGAGTGATTCTGCGTGACAATTTTTGTCTTTAAAATTCTCCGGATCAAGCTATCTTTTTTTCACTAGATTGATAGGAAAATTAAGAATTTCTATTGTTAGTTGGTAGGCGATTGCAATGGATGGTCTTCTACTAGATTTAAATTTCCTTATTTTAAATTATTCATGGTGGCAGCTGAAATTTTTGAACTTTCGGAATATTTTTCAAAATACAATGATAATTATTTTTGGCAAATAATTTTTTCATTTAATTGGAAAAGTAGAATGGACTGAAAGTCCAGAAAAAATGAAATTTGGTGGCAAGACAACTCTTTTGTAACTCATAAAATTAAGATTCCCGTTTGGATTTTGCAAAAACTTTGTAGGGCCAACATGGCAAAATCTTGCGAAATCAAAACCAAACCTTGAATTTTTAGCCTTCAATTTTGCATCCCCATAATGAAATCCTCAAACCTTGCGGTAATCTGCGACTACCCGGAAGAGGGCTGGCCAAGTATGGATTTGGTGGCTGAATCCCTATTTCGGGAAAGCCGAAATGCAGGTTCTCAATTTAAAACCGAAAAGATTTGCCCCAAATTCAGCAAACGTTTTACTCGTTTTCCGGGATTTGGCCGCACGAATACGGCATTTAATGGCGACCGGTTGATTAACCGGTTTTGGGATTATCCGAGGTTCTTGAAGCGGCAAGTAAATAAGTATGACTTATTTCACATCTGCGATCACAGTTATTCCCAACTGGTAAATGTTTTGCCGCCGGAACGGACCGGAGTTTTTTGCCATGACTTGGATACTTTCCGGTGTATTTTAGAGCCCAACCTGGAACCGAGACCAAAGTGGTTCCGTAAGATGACCAAGCAGATTTTGACAGGATTTCAAAAAGCCGCCGTGGTTTTTTACACCACTGAAATCGTTCGAGAAGCTATTTGCCGCCACTCCCTTTTAGACGAAACCAAATTAACCAAAGCTCCTTATGGCATTTCACCGACTTTCGAAAACCCCAACGGTAAACTTTTGCCGGATGCTTTGAGGAATTTAAATCAACCTTATCTTCTTCATGTCGGCAGTTGCATTCCA
>CAZPPD010000512.1:0-4782 GCA_964588185.1 uncultured Alcaligenaceae bacterium
TTAATGGCACCAATTCTATGGCCAGAGTTGAGGGCGCATATCAATTCCGGGTTTGTTTTCAGTGCTTTGTTGTAGAGATGGATTGCATCGCTGTAACGGCCAAGATATTTCCAACAAATTTCCGCATAGGAAAATAACTCATGGGCGGAGGGTGTCTCTTTCCCTTCCAGAACACTGGGAAGCTTACGTTTAAGTAGATCAAGGTTATGACATTCTTCTTGATGTCTATCAGCAACAGGGACGGGGAATTTCTCGAATGCTTCCCTGAAGATGGTTTTTGCTTTGGTAAATTGCCCTTGTTTCTGGAGACTTAAACCTAACTGAAAATATCCCGCAGCCACGTCCGGTTTTAATTTTGCATATTTGCGAAATGCTTCCTCAGCCGTAAAGAAATTCTCCTCGTGCATGGCGGAATTCCCCAAGTTGATCCAAGCACGATCATCTCTTGGATTGAGTTCGGTTGCTCTTCGAAACCTCCTCGTGGCTTGGGAATAACTCTTCAAATAAAAATACCTGAACCCTGCACACTTATGACCAAAGGAATCCTTGGGATTTAGCCTGGTAGCTTGTTGATGCAAAAAAAGTGATTGGTGGTAATTCCCTCGGAAAGCCTTCACTACTACTCCAAGGTTGTTTAAAGCTGTTACATGATGGGGCTCTGACTCTAAGACTTTTAGATAAGCAGATTCCGCTTCTTCCCATTTTTTTTCAAGATTATGAAATGTTAAACCTAAAGAAAACCAACCTCGCACATAGGTTGGATCAACTTGAACAGCTTTTTTCAGGGCTTCCAGCCCCTCTTGAGTGTGGCCAGATGCAATTAGAGATTTCCCCAACCCATACCACCCCTGGCAATTATTCGGGGTGATTTTGACACTCTCCTTAAAGGCCTGAGTAGCTTTTTCGATGTATTTTTTTCCATATTGTTCCCAGCCTTTTAAGCACCAGCCAACGGAAGGATCCAATTTCGGGGTAGCTAATCGGTCCAGGCTTAGTAATTTTAAATTTTGACCATGGAACTTGGATTCATAACCTACAGCAAGTGTTCGACCGTTGCTTGAAAAGGCGAGACTGGCCAAAATCCTTGGCATTTTCAAAGAAGCTAATTCATCCCCATTTTTTGGATCCCATATCTTGACATATCCCTCACGGTCGCCACTCACAAGTCTGGTTCCATCTGGGGAGTAGCAAAGAGACATTACTCCTTCAGAATGTCCAGCTAGGTTGCGGATAAGTTTACCGGTTTTAACGTCCCAGATCTGAATGATGCTTTCTGAACTTGCCGTTGCAAGTGACTGGCCATCTGGGGAAAAGACCACAGCATTTACAGTCCCATTAACCTCCTCAAAATTGATTATTTCTTTTCCGGTTCTGACATTCCACAATCGCAATTCCCCATTTATGTTGTACCAAATTGTTCCAGTTCCCACTGCCAGTAAGGTACCATCCGGAGAAAAGGAAACTGCTTTTGGTGACCATTGGTTGGGAAAGCTGTGAATGAGTTCCCCAGTTCTCGAGTCCCAAACTCTTGCAGGTCCATATTTTTCCATGCCCGTGGCAATCAGATTTCCATCTGGTGAAATCGCGATGGCTTTATTTCCCCCTTTGTGACCGGGAAGCTGATGTCGCAATTTTTTTGTTTCCGCATCCCACACTTTTACCTTGGAAGAATGCTCCCATTCACTGGTGACAAGGAAATTACCTCTTTTACTCCAGGCCACTATTACTCGGTCGTAAAAACCTGCCGGCCACTGTTCCTCTTGCCCTGTAGACAAATCACATATAGAAAGCCGTTTATATCTCCCAATTGCAAGTTTTTGGCCATCTGGAGAGAAAGATAGTCCAAAGGTAATAAAAACTCTTCCTTCCTCTCGCCCGAGATCCTTGAAACCTGAGACATCCCAAATGCGAATGGGACCATCTCCGCTCGAGGCTAGGTACTTCCCGTCCGGAGAATAGGCTAAGCTTGTGATGGTTTGACGATGCCCGCGAAAGGTTGCCACGAGTTTGCGGGAAGGGACGTGGTAGAGGTTAATATGATTAGGTAAATTTTCATGTCTACTCAGTGCAACGGCAAATAATTGACCGTTCGGGGAAAACGCCATGTCTTGAATGCCAGGTAAGTTAAATTCAAGTTGTCCTAATTCTTCAAAGGTGGTTGTTTCATAAAGACCTATTTTTAACTCTCCGGTTGGAATTAACGCGGCTAGTAATTTCCCATCTGGAGATAAAGCAAACTTGCTGCCTGCTTTGGCGTTGTTTTCTAACTTATGTTTGATCTTTTTGGTGGCTAAATCCCAGACAACAACTCGTTTTTCGTCGGACACAAAGAGAGATTTATTATCCGGAGAAAAGGCAAGGTGATATGGCCATCCTCCATACTCTTTCGCTTCCAGAGTGATCGGCTTTTTGTCCAATTGATCTTCATATAGTTGGATTTTTCCATCATAATTAGCCGCCGCTAAAAATTTTCCGTCTGGTGACCAGGCTACATACCTTGTTATCTTCCTATTTTTTTTCGGATGGAGAAAACTACTCATCTTTTGAGTTTGCAAATCAAATATTCTGGGCGCCGTTTCTTTGGCTTTAGTTGCTTCCCATCTATTATATCCAGCTGTTGCGATGGCAATTTTCTTCCCGTCCGGGGAGAATGCCAGGTGTCCGGTTACATTTCCAACCTTGTGGCGAGAAATCTCCTTCCCGGTCGAAAAATCCCACAAACGTAATACACCACTTGATCCCGAAGCCAGCATTGATCCATCGGGAGACCAAGCAAGGACGGAAAAAAGATTTTTCATATCCGGTGTTGTCAAAACTCGTTTTTCTTGGTGACTCAAACGTTTCAGTAAATACCATTCAAATCCGAGTAAATCTTCCTGGCCCGGTTAGGGAATTTGAGCATCAAGGAGGTCATGAACTCGCCCCATTCGGCTTGCATTGTAGTTCCCATAGGCCTCCTTCATGCTTAACACGTACGATCGGTTTCGCGCGAAGAGTTCATTCTTGATTGCCAACTTCGTTTGCTTTTTGGCTTCTTTCTCTTGCTTTTTGGCCTCTTTTTCATTTTCTTTGGCGATTGCAAAATTTTCTTCCGCCTCCTGCCATTTCCACGTACTGACAGCCAATCCAACTACAACCGAAAGAAATAATCCGGCGGCGGCAGTGGTGAGCCAGAACCACAGGCGGCGGCGTTTACGTTCTTCGCTGACTTTGACTTCCGCCTGGGCTCGTTGCAACTCGGCTTGTCGCAGTTTTTCCTGCACTCCCTCCTGGTAAGCCGCCACCGCCTCGGCAACTTCTGCGGCGTCCGCAGGGCGATCTTCCGGATTTGGGGCCAAGCAAACACGACACAACTCGATCAAGGTATTGTCCGCGCCACAACCATCGAGTCGCGAAAATGCATCCGACAAATCGCCCTTCATCGACTGCCGGTGATTCTCCAAAGCAGAAGTTCCGGCAAAAGGGGGCAGGCTGGTTAAGATTTCGCACAGAATAGCTCCCAGGCCAAACACATCGCTGCGTTCATCCAACAGTTCCACTTCTCCGCGAGCTTGCTCCGGAGGCATGTAGGCAGGTGTTCCAAGGACCTGGCCGGCTTGGGTGGACTCTCCCGAGTCTGGCTTACTTCGTAACGAATAAATTGTACTTTGAGGCAGTGTTTCCGATTTTGTGGAAGTCCCTGCTTCTGGGGGTGGGCGTTTTTTCTTGGCAAGACCCCAATCCATGACTTGCACTTCACCAAAAGCACCGACCATGATGTTGCTGGGTTTTAAATCGCGATGGATGATATTGCGAGAATGAGTGTAGGCAACCGTTTGGCAGATTTGTTGAAAAATGTCGAGAAACCGAGGTTTTTCCGCAGTTGCATTAGCCCGTTCCTTGAGCAATTTGGACAAGGTTTGCCCTTTAATGAGCTTCATACAAAAGTAGGGCCGTCCATCCGGGAGTTCGCCCTGATCATGCACTGGCGGAATTCCTGGATGTTGTAGTTGCCCCATTAGTTGAGTTTCTTCGAGAAAGCGTTCTTTAACTTTCGCAGTGTGATCTCGAGGTGGAAGTAGAACCTTGACGGCTAATGTGCGACTGAACTTGAGGTCTTTGGCGAGAAAAACCCCTCCCATGCCGCCGCGAGCAATTTCGTTTTGCAGTTCGTAACGGCCCAAGGACATGGGTAACGACAATGGGGAATTGCCGGGAGTATCGGTTGAGCCCAGATCGTCCCCTTCCGTCTGCTGGGAATAGGTCTGTTGAGAATCATGAGAAGGAAAGAGGTGATCGATGTGGTTGACGAATTGGGGAAAGCGACTGAGGTAGTCCTGCTTGCTGATGGGAAGATTATTTTTCCGGCGATAATCGATTTCCAATTCGAGGAGAGCTCGAAACAACTCCGGAGAAACCTGCTTGGACGCATTTGCCAGGAAGTTCTCCAACAAAGGCGGAGGTCCTTTTTTCCAGGCGGTTTCGAACCGATCGCAAACGGAATCGATATAGGCGAATTTGGTTCGATCTCCGATAAGCGAGGAATCCATGAGATGGCCCAATTTACAGGAGGAATTTGATGGCCAGGGAGAGGGAACTAGTCAACTTCAAGCGGAATTCCAAGGATTGGTATTCAAACGAGAATCACGTTCCAGCAATCACGTTTATTAAACCAGATTCTGATTCGGATTGAAAAAAAAGGCTAGCCCCACCTCCCTACACTTCTGATTTTTCATTATCCTTGAACCCATCAGAAAAGAAAACTCAAAAAAAATCTCAATTTCATGTCGTGTTTTAGCTCCG
>CAZPPD010000513.1:0-4778 GCA_964588185.1 uncultured Alcaligenaceae bacterium
CCTCCCCCTTACCGATGGGCCAAAGCCAAATATTAACCTGGCTCTTAGGTTTTCCGCGGAGATAAATACCGGAATCCACGTCATTAATAACAACCATATTCTTTTTGCCGTCCGGTCCGGTTTTGTAAGTACCATCCGGATTGATTAAGGGAATGGGATGTTCGCACCCAATCTTCTTTTTCAGTCGCCAATCAATCTTCAGAATAAAATCCTTAAAGGATTTCTTAGTCCAGAGGGCTTTGTCTCCTTTAGCTTCACTTTTGGCATCATAATCAATGACCCCATCCACCACTTTCCAATGCCCATTGTCCCCTTTGGGAATTTTCCATCCGGAGAGATCCTTGCCATTGAACAGGGATTGAAATCCCTTGGGTGGATCGGCAAAAACGGGGTTGGAAATGATAGCGACGAAGTAAACTGGAATAACAAAAAATATACCGAGCCGATTCATTGCTGCTTTCTCCTTTTGTGACTCGTCTTACTCCATGCCAATGGGTTAGGTTTGTAGAAAACTTCCCAATGGTTTAGATAGCCACAAAAGCAAGCTAAAGCTACGAAAAAAGACCGAGAATAATAATCCCCGGCCTTTGTCTTATTTATCCTCATGCCATCTCGGCCGCTAATCCCGCGTTTCGGCCATGGTTAAGTACAGCCGGGCCAGATGGTGCCAGCTACTGCTTTCCGGTAACTGGGCTACCGCTTCAAACAAGGGTTCACGGGCATCATCTACTTGGTCCAAAAATAGGGCCGACATGCCGCGATTAAAGAGAACCGGAGCCGATGGAGCCAAGGCCAGCCATTGTCTCCGGGCAGCTTCTTCTTCTCCTCGATGCCAATCCAATGCTGCTCGCTCATTTTTCCAGGCATCCTGCCATTCTTCAGGAACGTCCGGGCAGGTCTCGATGAGTTCCACTGCAAAATCATAATTCTTGGCCAATCGCAATGAACCGACTGCCAGCAACCGTTGGGGAAACTTATTCTGAACAGCAATTTCTTTCGCCCAATCTTCCAACTCCGGCACCTGACTAGCTTTCCGGACGGATTTCTTGCGTAATTCCACCAGATTTTCTGCCTGCATGAGGGGCAATAAGTCTCGCACAAGCTGAGGAAAATTGCCGATGGCAAAGGCAAGATCAAATGCCGGTTCATGATTGGAAACCAGCGATGGCCATCCAATCGGGGGATTCAAGTCCTCTTTAACTTTGCGTTTATGCAGTAAGATTCCTGCGGTGATAGCTTCCGGCCAAGCAGCTTTGGCATCAATCGGTTGAACCGGACCGGCTTCAAAAGGTTGCACTTCTCCAGCCGGGTCAAAAACTGCCAATCCTGCCATGTGGGCTTCGGCTTGCCGTTGCAGGTAACGGGTCATCAATACATCGAGTGGTGGTTGTCCGGGGGATTTGCGGACTAAAGGATCATGCGATTGAGACATTTCCAAACTCCTCCCCGGTGAAGGGGAAAGGCGGTAATTTTTGTATTCTTGTAATCGAAGATCTAACGTTTTGACAGACGAAACTTGCGCTTTTTGTTGATCTTCATTCAATCTTTGTCCGGCTGACAATCCAAGTCGGCCAACAAAATTACCCCCCAAACAATAAAGCACCCCTATTTTGGACGTTTTGGGACACGGTGGAGTTCCTCTATTCAAATATTAATCTCACCGTTTGCAATAAAAAACCGCAGTTAACCATGGTTTTAGCCCTGAAAATCGGGAAAGTTTGTGGCGATGGCAAAAAAAAGACCCACGACACAGCGTGGGCCTCATTTCCGGATCTGTAAGAATTATCGAGCGGATGCCGAAACATATGGCAAGAAATCGACATTCACCGCTTGTCCAGCCGACACAATCACTCGTTTGTTTTCGGTCCGGGTTTGGCCGTTTTGTGTCATTTCTATCCGCAGGGTGTAGTAGTATTTGCGACCCGGTTGCAATGCCGGCGTGGAGAAAGTTCGAGTGTCCGAAGAGAGAGGACAACGTACATCATCTACATACAGGGTGGCTCGGGAAGGTAAAGTCACCGTAATGCGAGCCGGTGATGGCTTGGTACTCACATAATCCAAATTCTGTTTCTTTGCCGCTCGGGTTGAGGTCAAATTTGATAGGCTCTTTTCAATTCGCTTCAGTCGCTCCTCCAGAGAGGTTTGATTATTGGAACTTCCTGAACCGGACCCGGACCCGGAATTGGATTGAACCGGAGCATCACAGCCATAGCAGCTATAACATCCATAACATCCGTAACAATATCCTGCATAGCAACTGTAGCAGCCATAACAACTGTAGCACCCGTAGCATCCGGCAGAGCAACCGTAGCAGTAACAGCCGCTGCAATAGCAGCCGCCATAGCAACCGTAACATCCATGGCAGAACGCATAACCATGGCATCCATGGTGGCACCCATGATGCCAGCCATAGCAATGGCAGGTCAAAGCACAACTATGGCAGCCGTGCCAGAAAAAATCAGGAGCTTGAGCTGCCCCTCCACTGATCATTGTTGCCAACATTAAACTGTACATGGACAATCCCCTTGATGAACTACCGTCACATCTGAATTTGACGGTCCCCGAAATAAAGGAAGTCTGCCCCTCCCAAGCTATTGGCAGACACAAGATGAAAGTACCTAATCAGAATATCTTCACAGGTTTACTTAATCAGATTAAATAGGAAAGAGCGCACAGTCAAAGTGAAAATGGGAAATTTGGTAAAAATGAATTGATTTTTAGGTGGATTAATCGGAATGCTTGCGGAATGAAAACCCCCAAATCGCCGTCAATTATAAGCGCCGGCTGTACCGTTTTGTTTTTTGCCCGAAAATGGGTGAAGGAGTTTTCGGGGTTTCTTCCTCCGGTTTCTCCATCATAGTAACTGCTTGAAATCCGGGTATTTGGTCTTCCCGAATCAGGGTATTGATAGTGACCTCAATTGCCGTCAATTCTTTGCCTTCCTCGGGAGTCACAAAGGAAATAGCTACTCCATCTGCCCCCATCCGCCCGGTTCGGCCGATGCGATGGACATAGCTTTCCGAATCTCTCGGAAGATCAAAATTAATGATGTGTGAAATATTAGCGACATCAATTCCCCGGCCAATCACATCGGTGGCAATAACCATGCGCAGTTGACCTTCCCGGAATTGCTTCATTACCCGATTTCGCTTTGCCTGAGGCAAATCGCCATGCATCATGGCAAACGGGACATTCAGTTTATTGCGCAGCTTGTTGAACAGAAATTCGGCTCCCCGTTTTGTCTCGCAAAAGATGATACATTGCCGGGGTTTTTCCCGCACCAAGACATGAAGAAGCAAATTCAGTTTCTTATCCGGATCTACCGAAAAGTAGGTCTGGCGTATCTGATCCACCGTCAGGTTGACAGGGGAGAGATTGATATGGTGGGGATCATTCATATACCGATGAGCCAAACGCAAAACACCGCTCGGAAGAGTCGCCGAAAGCAACAGGGTTTGTCGTTCCCGTGGGCATTTCTTGAGAATAGCTTCAATGTCAGGCCGAAAACCTATGTCCAACATGCGATCGGCTTCATCCAAAACCACACATTTCAGCGATTGGGTATTTAGAGTCCGCCGTTTCAGATGATCCAATAACCGTCCCGGTGTTCCTATCGCCAGCGAGCATCCCTTTTGGAGGGAATCTACCTGGCGGCGAAATTTTTGGCCGCCGAATATGGGGACAATTCGGCACTTGTTGGACGGAGATATTTTGCGAGCTTCTTCCGTGATTTGGAGGACCAGCTCCCGGGTAGGGGCCAACACCAAGCAACTCGGCTCTTGAGTCCCCTTGGAAGGTCTCCAACTATTAAAGAAAGGTATCAAAAACGCAGCGGTTTTCCCCGTCCCAGTTTGTGCTTGGCCAATTACATCCTGTCCGGTAAGAGCCTGAGGAATGAATTGAGCTTGTATTGGGGTGGGATTAAGATAATTTGCCTTGTTTAGGGCTCGTAGTAATGGGGGTGAGAGAGAAAATTGTTGGAATTCTCCAACAGGTTCCTCCAAAACTGATGTGGTCACAAAACCTCCAAATTACACCATTCAATTCTTTCAATAACTTATTATTGTTATTTATAATTTACTTTGAAATGGTAGTTTTGTCCAGCATTGTTGTGCGAGTGTCTACTGGATTTTAGAAATCCTAAGGAAATAATAAGCGCAATGCTCCTGGCAACCTGAATCTTCTTCGTTTTGCCTGAAAGCTAAGCACTTTGAGAATCTGGGCCAGCATGCTTATAAACAATTGGTGGCGGCACACCCACGTTATGCTTGATGAAGAAACCTGTCTGCAATCGTCATAATCACTTCCGCTAGCCTACCTCAAATCTAATTTCCCCAATCTAAAATTATCTCCGTTGGGCACAGATTAAATCGCAACCTCAAATTGGCCTCTGAGAAAAATCTCGGTTGCGGTACATTAGTCGCGATAAATGAATTTTGAGGGGGAGTTTCCATGAAAATAGCAGTAATCGGCACCGGATATGTCGGACTGGTAAGCGCAGCTTGTTTCGCCGAAAGCGGTAATGAAGTAGTCGGCATAGACAAAGATGCCAACAAAATTGCTACCCTCGAAGGCGGCCAAATCCCTATTTACGAACCGGGTTTACTGGAGCTGGTGAGTCAAAATCGCCGGGATGGGCGACTTTCCTTCTCCACGGATCTTGGTCAAAGTATTCAGTCCGCCGAGGTTATCTTTATTGCCGTGGGAACTCCGCAAGATTCAGAAGGCAATCCCGATCTTGGAAGCCTCTGGGCAGTTGCAAATGCCATCGCCAAGTC
>CAZPPD010000514.1:0-4773 GCA_964588185.1 uncultured Alcaligenaceae bacterium
CGACATGCCTTCCGTGCAAGCAGTGAAGATCCAAGGTCTTTGGGAGGTCCAGGATAAAAAGCGGACGCTGTTTAATTTTGGTTTGCATGGAGATCAAGCCAAACGAGCTGCTGATGTTATCCGCCGCTATGGTTTTACCCATGTGGGATTTATTGGGCATCCGCGGCCTTCCATGATTTACTTTGTGAGCCGGACTATAGGTCTGACGAGCGGCTTTCATTCGGGCCACCCGGGGAACTCGCAAAGGCCAACCATTCCCAATCCGACAATTTCTCAGGGGAAGATTTCACCCACCAAGGAAACAGCAGAAATCAAGAAAACTCAACTCCCCGGAAATTTCAAGTACTTTTCCAGGGAACAGATTCGCCGCCACTTGTTGGAAGGGACCTGGCAACTCGCTCCGCCGCGAGCATCGGCTTCCACCAAGATCCTCTTTGATTCCCGGGGATTAGTAGTTCGCTACCAGGACAATTCTTGGAAGCTTTGCCATGGGAATCAGGTGTTAGTGGATTTTGGTCCGGATGTGGATCAGGCCAAACGGGCCAAGGAAATACTGCGGCAGTATGCTTGCAATGAGATGCATATCTTTGGCCACCCGGAGCCGACCTTTCATTACTTCCTGGTAAACGGACGGCCGCCCAGCGGTCTTCGCTTTGGACTGCGGGGCCGGCGATTTCAATGGGACCGCTTGGGTACTACAGAAATCGATGGGACCTGGTATATCACCGAAAGCGGAGCTCCGTTGATCTCGGTTGGCCGAGAGGAAAAGGCTGCCCAGGAATTGTTGGCGGCAATGAAAAGGCACCGCTTCGATTTCTATACTCAGATTGGCTATCGGCCCGGCCAGTCGATGTCCTTATTGGTGCGGACGAGATAATCTTCACGAGATTAGTGCTGGTAAATCCATAGGACTTCAGAGTAGGTCTTCTGATCATCCTCCCACACAAAACAACCAATCCCTTCCGCGAATAAAGATCTTCCCATCTGCGATGGCCGGCGAGGCGAATGTCTCGTCGTTTACCTGATTCTCCGCAAGCCGTTTGAAGGTCGAGGAGGCAGAGATGACCGTAGTCAGGCCTTCGGTGTTGAGGAAATAGATTCGGCCGGCGGCGGCGATTGGCGAAGCTCGGTAATCTCCTCGCAAGCGTTCGGCCCACAGGAGCTTGCCGGTGTGGGCGTTGAGGCAGTGAGCGACCCCGGTGTTGTTGACATAGAAGATGTTGTCTCCCCAAACGATTGGCGAAGGGCTGTCGGAGATCGCCTTTTGGTATTTCCAGACGATTTCCTTGTGGGGGCGTTTCCCTTGGCCGTTAACTTTGACCGCCAGCAAGGATTGATCCTTAAAGAAGGCTGTATTGGCATAGATTCTGCCGTGGGCGGCGACCGGCGAAGGAATAATTCGGTTGCCCGGCAACTTGGGCAGGTACCACAAGCGCTTGCCAGTCCCTGGGTCATAGGCGTCCAGCACGGTCCCGCCCATCACCACCAGCTCTTGGCCCTCACCTGAACTGCGGAGGATTGGAGTTGTATAGGCATCGCAAGGCTCTTTATTTGCTCCGGTCATTCGCATGGTTTTCCACACTTGCTTTCCCGTCCGCAAGTCGTGAGCCACCAAGTAGCTGGGGGCCGGCTTGCCGGGCAGATCCAAGCAGGCATCTTGCATACAAACTGAGATCACCAGGTCTTTGTAAATCACCGGGCTATTCGAGTGCCCCCACCAAATCGTGTAAGCACCATGGTCCTTCTGAAGATTGCGGTGCCAGAGTTGTTTGCCGGCAAAATCGTAGGCCGCCAAGTCGCCATTGCCGAAATGGGCCACGACCACCTGGCCGTTGGTGACCGGCGAGGGACTAGCCATGTTATTGGTCTTGTGAAACTTGGTTTTGCCCCGATTCTTCCTCCTTTTGCCCTTTTTCGGAGTGTTCATTACCCCAACGCCGACTTTTCGTGTCCATTGCACTTTTCCATCGGCCGTGTTGATGCGAAGAAGGACCAACCGCCCGTCGTCCAATTGGCTGGTGACAAAAATGGCATCCCCCCAAATCGCCGGAGTACTATTTCCCCATCCGGTTAATTTGCTTTTCCAAGCGATCCCGGACTTTTCGCTCCAGGTAAGGGGTAATTGGGCTGCCTTACTGATTCCGTCCCCACTCGGACCACGCCACTGGGGCCAGTTGCCGGCTTGCACGGGGAGGACACCAATGACCAGACAAATAAATGCGGAAAAGCAAACTGCTGTTCGGTTCATAGTAAAACCTATCAAGGGGTTGTTTACGACTATATGGTACAAGGTTCAGGCCTGGTTCAAACCGATCCAAAACGGTGAGAATTAATCAGTTTCGCGAAATTCTTACCCAAGTCCACTAATTTTTAGAATAGCTGGCAATTTTTTTCGATATTCCATCCTAAGAAAGGATTCTTCCGGACTAACTCCCAATTCAAATATTAAGAATTACCAAAAGTCAAAAAAAATTTCCGGCATTCAAGGTTTCTTCATAAACTAAAAGTCCGCAGGAAATATTAAAATTCAGTGTTCCAACTTATTTTCATTTAACAAGTTATGAATCCATCGATTAATTTCCTAAGTTATTGTTCTTTGGTATTTAGATCATCAGCCTAGAGGATCACTATTTTTTGTGGAACAAATTTTTGGTTCCGTTGTCCTATCATTGTCGGATTTTTTGTGAAAAATCAAAATATAAGGGTGGGCAACTATGAGAAATACAGCATTGATTTTTGTAATAGCTTTAAGTTTATTTTTTCCTTCCTTTTCTATTGCTGCCCCTTTCATTATTGATGATTTCAATATCTCACCCACCAATGTTGATGCCAACAGTGGAAATGCTCCCCAGTCCATGATTGGCGGGGGAGGGTCGGTTGTTGGCGGTTCTAGAACCCTTTCGGTTGATACCGTTAATGGGGTTGGGTTTCTGAACTTGTTAATGACCAATAATACCAACCCCAATCAATTAAGATTTTCCGCGGACGCATTAACTTCTGGATCCGGGTCAGTTACCTGGGACGCGGATGGCGCTGGGTTGGGCGGGGTTGATTTGACGGTGGATGGCAATAATGCATTTTTTCTAAACATACTCGCCATCGATGTCGGACAAATCACCTTGGGATTCGTTGTTGAAGACATTTATGGGAACATTTCCAGTTTTGGTCCAGAGGCATTTGGGGTAGGACAGCAATTAATCCCGTTCAGCGATTTTACTAATAATACTCCCGACCCTGCATTATTTGATATGGTTGATTCCATCCAATTAACTTTGGAAATTTCTCCGGATGCAACGACCGATGTGAGGATTAATCAGCCATTCCAGACTGTAAATATTAACGAAATTCCAGAACCGTTTTCTGGGTTAATGTGGCTTACAATGATGTCTGGCGGTGGAGTTGCTGCTTGGGTGTTCCGGCGTAAAAAGGGATTATTGAAATCATAGCTGGACTACCAAACAGCATTACCCGGTATGGTCAAAAAATCTCACCATCTCTTTCAATCCTAAGGTGATTCCACTTTGGCTACATCCACCCTCCAGATTCTTCTCTAAATTTTCAACCAATACCCGGTATTTCCAAAAAGGTTTGTTTGGAATTTTAACGACCAGGTTTCAATCCTATTACTACCTACCAAAAAAACTCTGGGATTAACGTCCCGAATCTCACTCCCGAGGAAGAACCATGTTCAAGAAAAAACCCCAGCGCTTTCAAAACCGTCGTCCAAAATCCCGTTTGTTGGTGGAAACTCTGGAAGACCGCTGGTTGCCGGCAATCCTGGATGGATTGGTCTTCAATGATGTCGACGGCGATGGGATTCAAAATGGAGAACCGGGAGTTGATGGAGTCACCATCAATTTGTATGAGGACGCCGATGAAGATTTGATCGCCGAACCGGGTGGAGATGACGGCGGGCTGATTGATTCTACGGTAACCGCCAACAATGGCTTGTATGAGTTTACCAATTTAGCTCCGGGTAATTATTTTGTCGAAGTAGTCTTGCCGGCTAACTTTAGTGGTTTTAGTCCCATTGTAGTAGGTCCGGGAACAGTAAACGTTGTCGATAGCAATGGTCTTTCCGAGGTGGTAGCGCTGGCTCCAACTGGTGAGATAATTGAATTGGGAGTGACCATCGACAACTTTGAAGATGGAGACCTTACCGTCCGGACAGACGCCCCTGGAATGATTTCAGGTACAGTCCTAGGCAGTGACGAAAACATCATAGGAACAGAACGAGAAATTGATTTGGAGAAACTGGTTGGGGGGTCGGGGAGCTTTGCCTCGTCAATAGTTTCAACCAGTTTCGGAGTCCTTGCCTACAGTAATGATGCGGATGTCGCGAGTACGACCAGCAGCATCTGGGATGGAGTAGGGCAGGTTGGATTGAACAAGGATTTGACCCGAGGTGGGCTGGATAATTTATTCGTCATCGACCTTCAGACCATCGATTTGGAAGGTTCCTTTACTTTAGAAGTCGTTTCTCCTGGAAATGCAATATCTACTCTGACCACAACTGTAGATTCCCCAGAACTTCTGATTTTCCCCTATGCCGATTTCATTGGGTCCGCGGATTTTGAAAACGTCCAGTCCGTTACCTTAACCATGACCGGTCTGGTTAACGGCAACCTAATTGTGGACTTAGACCTGTCTATCGGTTACGTCGCAACCGGCCGAGAAATATCTGTGGATGCTGGCCTTATTCCGGAAGATACACCAGTGGCCGGCATCGACATCGAGAAGGCGACCAACGGCGCGGATGCGGACAATCCGACC
>CAZPPD010000515.1:0-4766 GCA_964588185.1 uncultured Alcaligenaceae bacterium
GACCGATTGCTGGTCAAAGAAGAAAGGCTTTTACTTCCTGGGTCGCCGCGATATCGGCTCACCAAACACTTCTCGAAAGACGAAAGCAGCCCGGAGAGATTCGGGATTCTGCAACATATTGATTAGCTGTCCTCCAATACCTGATTTATTTACCGAACCGGATTTTGCCGAGATTGAATAGCTGGACCTTGAAAAATCCAAAGATGAAGCCAAGGCCACTTCCCTTGGAGCCGTTTGGTTCTGTTCCGGCACAACTTCGGGAACAAAAGGAAACCTTTGTTGTTGGTACGGAGATCGGTGCCGGGAAGATTCTCTGCGGGGCGGCTCATATTTTGCCTTGGAAACCGGAGGCGGCGCGGGTTTCTTTTTCGGCACCAGGGAACGGTCTCTTTCCGGTGGACGCTCGGGAAGAGGTAAAGGCGGGGGTTGCCGCCGCTGAGGTGGTGGACCATCTTGTTTCCGCTTGTTCTGAACATCCTGCAGAAACTTGTCCAAGTCGGAAACCGGTTGCCGGCTTTGACCTTGGCCCCGATTGGGCTCAGGAGGTCTCGGGCGGGGACCCGGTCTGCGAGGGGCATTATTATTTTGCGGCATTTTTGCCAGATTGGCCAATATCCATACCACCAGGGCAATGATAGGGATGATGTATTTTAAGAAATCCATAGAAACCCTTATTGGTTGTTATCCCGATTTAAATTCTCATTGGTGGCGTCCCGGTCAGTTCCCAAACCGGCGATAGAATTTCGCATTTCCGTATCGGCCTGGACATTTCGCAAGTTGTAATAGTCCATGATTCCCAACCGGCCATCCCGGAAGGCATGAGCAATGGCTTGAGGAATTTCAGCTTCAGCCAATACCACCTTGGCCCGGTTCTCTTCAACAAGTGCTTTCATTTCCTGCTCTTGGGCCACGGCAGCAGCACGGCGTTTTTCAGCCTGAGCTTGAGCCACCCGCAAGTCCGCAGCAGCTTGGTTTGCCTGCAGTTCGGCACCCACGTTTTGCCCAACGTCAATTTCAGCAATGTCGATGGAAACAATCTCAAAGGCGGTTTGCGAATCCAATGAGTTTCGCAGCACAGCTTGGGAAATCATATTCGGATTGGCCAGAACATCGGCGTGATGATCGGCGCTACCAATGGCTTGCACGATCCCTTCACCCACACGGGCGATAATCGTGTCTTTCCAGGCACCCCCAACCAAACGGTCTAGTTTGGTCCGCACCGTCACCCGGGCACGAGCACGCAGCTGAATACCATTTTTACAAACGCCATCCAATGTCGGTCGGCCTTTGGTTGGATCGGGGCAGTCGATGACCTCCGTTTTCACACTAATCAGGACCGCTTCCAACACATCCCGTCCGGCCAAGTCAATAGCAGCGGCAGCCCGCCAAGGCAGATCAAAACCGGCTTTATGCGCTGCGATCACAGCGGCAGCAGTTTTCGGCACATTACCACGGGCCAAGTAATGCGCTTCCATTTCTTGGGTGCTCACTTTGACGCCGGCTTGAACCAAGGCAATTTTCTGTCGGACAATCATGGGGTAATCGACATTGCGGAGCTTCATGCCCACGAGATCGAGGATGCCAATCTTGGCACCTGTTAACCAACACTGAATCCACAGGCGGAGAAAACTCAGGAATATCACCGAGGCAATGATCACGAACAAAATGATCACACCGGCGACGATCAACGTCACCATGTTGTTGTTGACCCAATTCTCACCGCCTTGGGCAAAGGTTATAAAAGACATGTGCTGAACTCCCTGCAGTATTTTCGAAATGGCTTAAATTTCTTGAACTCAAATTTCCAATTAAATGTCAAAACAATATTTTTTCATGACCCTTAGGTAAAGTCGGTATGATCCATGTCGGCCAAATCCGGTGGAGCATCCACTTGACGAACCACTACTTTTCCCGCTTGAACTTCGATGCATTGGACCCATTGACCCGGGCCAATCATGGCTCCCTCACTTATCGTATCAACCCGTTTACCGTCGAAATCCGTGATGCCCGAAGGCCGAAGGGCAGAAACAGTCTGTCCATAACGCCCGCGAAGTTGTTCCAATTCCATGTTCACCGGGCTTTGCGCTAAGGTTTCATCTTCAGGCGGAGCTTGGAGAAAGAACCGTTTGCCCATTGGGGTTTTCGGCCAGAAATAAAAAGCAATCCCGGTCATGATGGGGACGGCGATAAAAACAAATATCAAACTGCCAAGCCCATAGGACGGACCTTTTGTGAACGCTACAGTCACCCCAATGATGAGGGCGCTTATCGCCAGCACCAACAGAATTCCACCGGACGGAATGAATACTTCTGCCGCAAGTAACGCCAACCCAATCAGAATCAGTAGGTAGGCTAAGGTCACCCTGTCAATCATTTATGTTTCCCGTTTCTGATTAAATTCCTTGCCCTTGGTTCCAAACCAAGAGAATAGAATGCTTTGGTAATTTTTGAATTGTACCAGAATGGATTAACGAAATTCCCTCCAATTTGCTTTTTGCTAAAAGACCTGCTTTACAACAATCCGGTTACCTTCCACTTCGATAACCTGAACCCTATTGCCGGGAGTTATGTATTCTCCCTCAGAAACGACATCCAAGTAATCATCGCCAAAGCGAGCCTTCCCGGCAGGGCGCAGTGGAGTCTCGGTAATCCCAATCGCTCCCAACAAAGCAGCATAAACGGGAGTAGCATTTTCCAGATTGGTTGCAGAATCCCCATCTTCTCCCGGGGGGACTAACATTAGGCGGTTGGCGTAAGGAATCTGCGGCAAGAACGAAGCAATGGCGATCGCCATCCCAAATGCACCGAGTAGCGTTAACCCAAAAGTGCCTACCGTCCAAATCAAATCCGCCCAATCGCTGGAAGTTTCCGGCATCCTTTCCACCGTTACCAGGACCAAGCTGGTGATTAGCAGGAGAACTCCGAAAATGCCCGTGACGCCGAATCCGGGAATCACAAAAATCTCCAATCCCAATAGACCCAGCCCCAAAACGAACAAGAGCACTGCCAGCATGGTGAATTGGCCGGTGAAAGAATGTGCCCAGAAGAATAAAACAAAACAAATCCCTGCCAGAATTCCGGGAAGCCCAAAGCCGGGAAGCTTCACTTCCAAAATGAGGCAGGTGATCCCGATTAACAAGAGGATGATGTTAACAATCGGTTTTCGAAAGAAACCCGCTATCCGGTCCAACCAGTCATCTCCCGAAACATTCACTCGACTCGGATCCAGATTATAGCGATCGTAAACCTCTTCCAAAGAATTCAAATCGTTGTAATAAACAATGCCCCAATCTTTAGCCGTGCCGGCATCAATCTTCAAGAATCCATCGTTGTTCGGCAGCAGATCTGCCACTTTGCTGTATCGGGGATTGGGAGAGTTCTGGTCCTCATCATATTCTTTGAGCGTGACTAATTGTTTCACTTCCGGATTATCTTTAAGCACCACCACTGACAATCCGAGATTCCTCTTCAAGGTAGCCTTGAATAATTCTTCGGGATAGCGGTCTTTGGCAAGTTTCACTAATGTTTTTCGTACATATTCCCGGTCGTCTTCGCTTTGATCCGCAAGGTAAGCAAAATCTCCCAAACTGGAGTTTGAGGCCATGGCGATTTCGGAACATCCAAGTGCCAGGAAAGTCGCCGCGCCCAAGTGGCGATTCTCTGGGACATAAGCGATGAACTTGATATTCGCTTTTCGCTTCTCCCTGAGGTAATCCACAAATTGTGCGGCTCCGGAAGTATCCCCGCCTTCGCAATCCAAATGAAGAATAACTAGATTGCTGCCTTGGCGAATCGCATTTCCGATTCGACGCCGGAGGGAAGACAATTTGCCGGAGTTGACCGTGCCGGTTAACTTCACCACCCAGGGCACCGGAGTTCCGGAAACCAACCACTCCTCTTGAAGGCTTTGCGGAGGAAGATTCATGTTTTGCTGGATTGCCTTGCGTGACTCAAAAATTGCTTGGCAAAGACCGTACTTGCGGGCTTCATCTGCCTTGAATAACGCTCTGCCCGGGTCGAGAATCCGGTTTTCCAGAACCTTGCGGATTTCCCCTTTAGCTTTCTTAACATCCAATTCGCGGGCGGTCACATATTCAACGCTTTGTGCGGTTTCTACTTTGCTGATGGTTAAATCCCCATCCAACATCTTGCGGATGAGCGCCCCTTGACCAGGACGTTTGTTAATGATGTCTTTGTAGCCGGCCAAGACTTCCGCCGTGAGTTCAACATTCCCTTCGCGGATGTAACCAAGAGAGGCATCATTGGACATAATTAACTGGGAACAAGCCAAAACCGGTAGGACCGTGTGCTTGGTAACTCGCCCATCGACAAAAGCAGTCGTGTTGATGTTTTGTTGGTTGAGTTTTTGGATTAAGTTCTTCAGCTCAATGCAAGGGCCGCTTTTACTGGTTCCCGCCACGCCTTGGGAAGTAAAATCAAAGATAACCGCTTCGATTTCCCGGCCTTGGCGTTCCTTGGCATCTTCAATCTTGTATTTGATTGTTTCGGTGGTGCTGTCTGTAATGGGATTTTCCACCGTGATAAACAAGCCGTCTTTGAATTTCCCCTGGGCATTTGCTGCCGGCAAAGAAAGGTGATTGCCCGCAAGGAAAACAATCAGCTAATACAAAATCCGCAGGAACCAGGGTAAGGCCTGGATAGAATTAATCGCACTAGCAATTTTTCGGACCATCTGTCCTTCTCCGATGAATCCTCTTGCTCTGTAGGAAGAGAAATAAGAGTGATAAACTGGGAATGAGATTACA
>CAZPPD010000516.1:0-4753 GCA_964588185.1 uncultured Alcaligenaceae bacterium
AGCAGTGAAAGATTACCAAAACCCCTGTTAGACCAGCTGTCTCCGGGAGGCCGCATAGTAATCCCACTGGGAACGGGGGCTCATGCCCAGCGCTTGTTCCGGTTCACTTTAGAAGACGGTCAGTTGCAAGAAGAAGACTTGGGGGGATTCGCCTTTGTTCCTCTGATTGGGGAAGAAGGATGGAGTGAATCGGAAATAGACAACTTTCGGGAAAGATAAACGAAACGAAACAATTCTGTTGCAGCAAAATCAAATTTACCGGGAAATATCGGCCTCATTTGCTTCCCCCGGTGGTGGATACTATGTTTCACCAGGGGAGTACCATGAGCCTATTAGAACAAGAACATCTCAACCTTACCCGATGTCCCAGGCGGCAACCCCGGATGGGACTGCGAGTGAGTTGCCGGCCAATAACCGGCAGGGAAGATTATCCCAATCTGGCCTTGTCCCTAGTGGATATGTCCCAGACCGGTGCCCGGGTCCGGGTGCGAACTTCGTTGATTGAAGATCAACTCTTGAATGCTGAATTCTCCTTTCCCCCCGCCGGTATTCAGGTTCTGAGAAATAGCAAAGTGGTGTGGTGTGCTCCACTTGATGATGGCAGTTACTGGATAGGAATCCAGTTTGACCAGCCGTTAAGCCAATCCGACCTCCAGGAAATGACTTCTACCCATCCTTACATGCACTCGGGGAACCCGGAAGATAATGTCAAAACCACAGTGCCGGTGGGTAGGAAACAATTGTTGTCCAATTTGGTGCACGAGGCTTGTCTGGTTCATATATATCCGCGCGGCCCGGAAATGGGGATGCGTTACACGTTGGATGATGAGATTATTGAAATTGGCCGAGATCCGGTTTGCCAAATCCGCATGTCAGACCAATCCGTTTCCCGAAAGCATGCGGCCATTCGACTGACCGAGGACGGCTTCGAGGTCGAAGATCTGAACAGTACCAATGGGACGTTTATTAATGAGATTTGTATATCCAAGTCCTATTTACAAGATGGGGATTATCTCCACATCGGACAATGCATCTTTCGGTTCTTAGCAGGGGGGAATATCGAGGCGGATTACCATGAGGAAATCTATCGCCTCACGATAATCGACGCCCTGACCAATATTCCCAATCAACGCTGCCTCTTGGAGTTTTTGGACCGGGAAATGTCTCGCTCCAACCGTTATAAGCGCCCGGTTTCGGTCATTATTTTTGATTTGGATCGTTTCAAAGAAACCAACAATCGGCTGGGCCATTTAGGCGGAGATTTTACCCTCAAGGAACTTGCTGCCTTGGTGAAAAAGGAAGTTCGCAAAGAAGAATTGCTGGCCCGTTTCGGCGGGGAAGAATTCGTAGTGGTGCTTCCCGAAACGGAGAAGAAGCAAGCCATGGAAATTGCCGAGCGAATTCGGATCTTGGTTGAGGAAAACGATTTCATCTACGAAGGCCGAAAGTATCGAGTGACCATCAGTGCCGGAGTTCATGGCACCGATGGCCAAGGCGAAACCACTTCGGCGGAGCTACTGGAACAAGCAGACAGCTATCTCTACCAAGCCAAAGCGGAAGGCCGCAATCGCGTGATTGGCTAGAGCATAACGAAAAAGGTCCCGAAGGACCTTTCCGGCTTAAGGTACCTGCACCCTTTGCCGCCATTCTCTCATGCATTTTTATCTCTTCAGATGAAACACAAATTCATTCGGTCCTTTGGTCACCTCCACCTCCAAGGGAGTGGTTTCAACACTGGCATATCGTTCAGGCAAGATATTGAGCCGGTTGCCATCTTTCACCCGGTGTGGATTCTGACAAGTAATGACCACTTTGTAGCGTCCTTCGGGGGCTCCATCGTTTGCTTTGAACGTGCTTAGGACAAAAGAACCATCAGGCCGCACAACTCCGTCGCCCCACCAGAAAATACGCTTGCCGGGTTCCTGGATGCGGAATTCGACAACGGCATTCGTGGCGGGGCATCCTTGAAAAAAAACTTTCCCTCGAACCGGATGGGTCTCCCGCGTTTCATAGGAAAAGCCTTTTTCGTCGGTAATCGGAACTTCCAAGTTATTGTGCAGGATCGCCGGCAATAGGATATTTGCCAGCACCGGGCCATCTTCTTTCATGGTGACCCAAACGATGTGATCGAATTCCCCGTGTTCGATCCCCCGAAGCCGGCTGACTCCACCAGTGGTTGCCAGTTGGTAGTATTCTCTGCCGTTTCGTTTGAATTTCTTGTAGTTATGCAGATGGCCGGCAAAAACCGTGTATTTGCGATTTCCCAAAGCCTTCTCAACTTCAATCCAACCATTTTTGTTCGGATCTCCATAGTTCCACAGCGGCTTGTGCAAGAACAAGATGGTCCACCGGACATTGGCGTTGGCTTTTAAAGTATTCCGGACAAAACCAAGCTGATCCTTGGAAATCATTCCGCGCCGGGTTCCGGGAGGATCTTCGGAATTCAACATCAGGAATAATACGTCCCGGTAAACAAAGTGATAATAATCCCGGCCGAAACGTTCTTTCCATTCTTTGGCCATCATGTCATTGGTATAGTCATGGTTGCCGGGAACATAGAAGAAAGGCATGTGCAATTCGTTCACATAGGTTTGAAATTCCAGCCATTCCTTCTGCACTTGTTTCTTGTTGTCGGTGTAGCCTTCAATGAGATCCCCTACCGAAATCACAAATTCCGGCTGCAGCAAATTGTTCTTCTTGACTGCCCGGGAGAAAATCTGCGGGCGATGTCCCCCGGTTCGGTCGCTGACGATAGCGAATTGAAAATTCTGGGACTTGTTATTAAGGCGGAGGTGAGTCCAAGGATTACGATTCTCCTCTTTGATCTGGAGATTCTCATTGGGTCGGGGCTGCTGAAAGTTGGAAAAGGCACCCGTTCCCGCAATCAGCAAGCCGACTCCTAATACCAAAACAATGCGTTTCATGTTTCTCCTCACAAAATCCGGGAAGGTAATTTTTCCAAGGTACCATTTTCGCGGCAAAGGTTGAATGTATTTATGAAGAAGAATCCATTGGGACGTCTTGGAGTGCTTGCAATTGATTGGCTCGCCTCCGACGGTAATGGCGAATTGAATCCATGGTTACCAAAGCTAATCCAACCCAAATGCTGATAAAACAAACCTGCTTGGCAAAACTGAAATCCTCGCCGTACCAAAACACGCCGATCAGCAATTGGAGGGAAGGAGCCAGGTATTGAATGAAGCCGAGGGTGGTAAGCGACAAGCGGCGGGTTGCCTGACCAAAGGCGATGAGGGGAGTGGCGGTAACCGCCCCGCTGGAAAGTAGCAGAATATCGGTTGGCCAGTAGCCGATCCCAAAATTCCCATACCCATTCCATGCCAAGTAAATCAGATAGCCGACCGCGAAGGGAAACATCAAAGTAATTTCCACAGACAAACCAACCAGGCCACTAACCGGAAGGGTTTTTCGCACACTGCCGTACATGCCAAAGGAAAAGGCCACCGTAAAGGCAATCCAAGGGAACAAGTTGGCAGAAAAAATCAGGAAGGTAACCCCAAAGAAAGCCAGTCCCACGGCAAACCACTGCAAGGGCCGCAGTTTCTCCTTAAAGAACAACATTCCCAGGAGTACATTCACCAAAGGATTGATGAAGTAGCCCAAGCTGATTTGCACAATTTGATCGCTCACCACTCCATACATGAACCCGAACCAATTGGTTCCAACCAGGACTGTACTGAGAATTAAACCCCGGAAGATTTTCGGATTTCGGAAACATTTGACATACTCCCGAAATTTTCCACCCCATCCCAACAGCGCACCCAGAAATACCAGGGACCATACTACTCGGTGGCAGAAGACTTCTTCCACTGGGATTTCTGTTAGGGCTTTGAAGAAAAAGGTTGGAACCAAGCCCCATAGCCCATAGGCCAGAAAAGCGTAGAAATATCCTTCTTTCGAGTCTGGGGAAACTTGTTGGGACACCCAGTCCTCCAAGGGGGTTAATGGAATGAGGTTGAGTCATCTTGGATAACAATAGGAAATTTGCAGTCCCCTCAAAATCCGAAATTCGAAAACCGAAATTCGAAACAAATTTAAAACCCAAATTCAAAGGACCAAAACTTATCCCTTCCAATGCTTCGACCTGTTGGTTTTTGAATTATGGATTTGTTTCGGAATTCAGATTTCGGATTTGGAGAAAGAGGCGGCTTTCAGAATATTGACCACTGCCAAAACCATTACCCAAACTCCCTGGTCCGCAATCCACTCTTGTTTTCCTTAGTCTTTGAAAGTTTCCCGGCAACCGCAAGCTTTTGCTCTTGCCGGGATTGCTCGCCTTAAAGATTGAAATACCAACGACTTCGGATGAAGTAGATGTGCGAAATGAGCCGATACACTTTTTGTCAAGGAGAACAAGCCCTCAACAATTTTCAAGACCAATTTTTTTCTCACTCCCGGAGGCGACTCGATGATTGGCGAGGACGTCATGACCCAAAGCACTGAGACGGAACAGTTGCGGGAACAACTTTTGCGAGCTCAACGGTTGAGCAGCGTGGGAACGCTGGCCTCAAGTGTGGCTCACGAATTTAACAACATTCTGACCACCATTATCAACTATGCCAAGGTCGGCATCCGGGCGGAAACGGACGATGCCACCCGCGTTCATGCTTTGGAAAAAATCCTCAAGGGAAGTCACCGGGCCGCCACGATTATCAGCAGTATGCTTGGTTTTGCCAGCAATCATTCCACCAAACGACAACATACGGATATGGTCGAGATGGTGGAAGAGGTCCTC
>CAZPPD010000517.1:0-4745 GCA_964588185.1 uncultured Alcaligenaceae bacterium
CCCAAACGAACCGAAAAAAGCCAATCGCAGCAACGATTGGCTCGGAAATTGTGCAGGGCACAGATTTCGAATTTAATTCTACCAACCCTTGGAAACCCGCCAAGTCCCATCATGAAAAAGGCAATACTCAAAGAAGGACGCTCCACAGCCGGTCGGATATAACATATTTATTGGGAATCCTCATTGCATCTCATTTTTTGTGGAGGACCGGACAAATGCCACGGAGAAAATTTGTTGGTTTGGCGGCATTCATCCTGATTTCAGGAATACTTATTTCCGGTTGTGGTAGGGCGGATCCGGCGGTCAAAAATGATCTCCGAGAAATCGGCTTGGCTTGGCATAAGTTCCATGAGGATAAATCTCGTCCACCCAAAGGGACTGTGGAACTCAAACCCTACTTGACCGAAAGCGAAACTGCGTACGCCGGGTTGAAGGACGGCACCTATGTGATGATGTGGAATGTCAAATTATCCGATATGGAGCCCGCCGGAGAACATGTCCTGGGTTATGAAAAAGATGTTCCCACTAAGGGGGGCGTGGTACTTTTTGGAGATGGGGTGGTAAAATCAATGACGGCCGACGAGTTCAACTCGGCAAAGCTGGCCAAAACCAAAAATTAGAATCCTAACAACCTGGTATGACCGGCGGGAGTTTTCAATGCAAGGATCTTACCATAATTCTTGTCCCTCCTGTGGAAATAGTATTCCGGCTCATCTGCTGACCGAGCGGGGAGTGGTTCAGTGTCCTAACTGTGGAGCTGAGGTGAATACCGGATCTGAGGCGGTTCAGGTAGGCAACCAACCCCTCATTTCACCCCCGCCACCACCTCCTCCGGCCAGCCAAGATCAGCCCAGCCAGGATCAGGCATTTCAGGATACGGGATTACCTGCTTGGCCGGAAGAATCGGAATCTGGTGAGACTCCTCGGAAAATCGACATTAAAAGGCCAAGCGAAACCTTGGCTGTGTTGGCTCTTATCGTTCCCCTAGTTGGGACTTTTCTTTTCCTTCCCGGATCCCTCGGCTCGGAAACCATCGAAATAGCGGTGGGATTCGCCATCGTGTTGCTCACTGCTACTTTGTTATCCATAGATGCCGCCATGCTGGGAAGGAAAGATGTGGACGGCAAAGACAGGGGCAACCCGGGATTTTTATTCTTGGGAATGTTATTGCTATGGATTGTTTTTTATCCTTTGGCTTATTTCCGCCGCACGTATTTTGGCCGCTCCAATTTCGGTATTTTGGCGATCTTTGTGGCTTTATTTTTTGTTGCCAGTCCTTTCATCGGCCAAATGATTCTTTTTGGCGATATTTTTAGCGGCAAACCACCCGCCTGTAATAGTCCTGAAGTAGTGGAACTTCTCAAAGATACCTTGCGAAACAGCCCGGTAGGGAGTCAGGTTAAAGCCATCACCGGCCACAAAGAGATTCGCTATGACTCGATTCATAATAAGCGGTATGGCCAATGCATTGTCCAGTTGAAGAACAGCCGGGTTCCGGTAAAGTTTACGGTAAGTTGGGTCGGTAAGGACAAAAAGTTTTTCCAGATTCAGCTAGCAGATCCACCGGATTTTGGGCCGCCGGGATGCAACAATATTGAAGTGGTTGCACTGGTAGAGAATTTAATTAAAGACAGACCCAGGGGTTGGAATGTCAACCGGGTAGATGGATTCAGAGAAACCCATTTCGATAAAACCAAGGAAATTCGCTATGGACAATGCTTTGTTCATACGAAAAACACCAAGGATGAAAAACACACCGTTTCTTTCAAAGTTCGCTGGCTAAATAAGGCCAAGGGTCAGTTCCAAGTGCAGATTATGAATGAACCGGGTTGAAGTTTAGTCGATGATCTCATTTGTGTCTGATTCCTCATAAAATCCCGCAATACGCGTAAAAAGTAACGATCGCACCGATCGGTAGCATTGCGGATTCCCTGTAAATGCCAAAAATTCTAAGGTTGGGAACGATAACTTGGGCTTATTTTGGCGATATAATTGAATGTAAACAATTCCTCCAAATAATTAATCCTGCGGTATCAAGGCATGACCATTAATGAATATTCCAGGACCAAAAGGTTCCTCCGTGTGGCCGTTGGCCAAATTGAAACCCGTCCGGGTGACATGAAAGGCAATCTCGTCAGGCACATTCGGTTTATTGAAAATGCCCAGAAACAGGGTGTGGATATGTTGGTATTTCCGGAACTGTCCCTAACCGGATACCACGTTGGGGAACGAGCATTGGAATTGGCGATGACCCGGGATGACCCGTTCCTTTTGGAACTTGCTGGCCTGGCCGGGGATATGACGGTAGTGGTCGGTTTTATAGAAGAAGGAATCGCTGCCCAATTCCACAATTCTTCCGCGGTCCTCCGCCGGGGACAGGTGCCCTTTGTCCACCGCAAGCTCAACTTGGCGACTTATGGGAATTTGGAAGAGGACAAATATTTCGCTGAAGGCCGCTATGTCGATATTTATACTCACGAAACTCCTTGGAACGCAGCCATCTTGATTTGTGCCGACATGTGGAACCCGGGTCTTGTGCACTTGGCAGCACTCTACGGGGCCACGGTTTTAATTGCCCCCATTGCGTCTTCGAACGGAGCCGTCAGCAGCGACTTCTCCAATCCGGACGGTTGGAAACTTGCCCAATCCTTTTACGGAATGATGTATGGCTTGCCGGTAATTGTCGCAAACTTATGCGGCCAAGAACACGAAGGAGTTAATTATTGGGGGGGCAGCCGGATTGTCGATGCCCATGGCAAAACCCTGGCCGAGGGAGATGATCGAGAATGCCTGGTGGTGGCAAATCTGGACTACAACATGATCCGGAAAGTACGCTTTCAACTACCAACAGTTCGGGACTCAAACCTGGACCTGATTCACCGGGAAATCGAACGGCTTGCCAATCGGATTGGAGTTCCCAGAGGTTTTCGGTCCAAGTGATTTTGCCGGCATCTCCGGATTTAGTTATTTCCCCAACATAAACATCAGCGCCATAATGGCGACTACCAAAGCTGCAATCATGGTCAGCCACATGGCCGATTGCAGCCACTTCCGTTTAAGAAAACCGTCCATGACTGGAAAGGAAACCAATTTTCCGCACATTCCCAAGCCGCAAATCAATCCAACGGCAGGAGGACCGCTGTTTCCATACAAGATGGTAATCAAACCCAGCATGGTTGGGAGGATGGGGCCGAGGCAACCGCCCAAAAATAGATAACTGCCACCGCTACTGACTCTCTCATCAATACCGATCATATTGCCGATAGAAACCGCGGTCAGAATCGCCAAAACCAAGAGCAAGGCCAGGAATGCCGGAGTAGTGGTGAAGACAAAAGCCGCCAATGCTCGTGCTCCCAGTAAAGCGACCCAAAAGGTAACCTGCAGGAGGAGCATCGAGCGAGAACTGAAGGAAAAGGAATGCAAAAAATTCGGTGTCCAACTGAGGACTGAAGTCTCCACGCAATAGTAGAAAAACACCCCCAGGGTAATAATCCAAGTCAGCGGATTTTGCAGAAGAGTACCGATTCCAGCTGTACTGGTGTAGTCTGGAAACAATATATTGGCGGTGATTGCCGCCATTCCTGCTGGCAATAAGGCAGCCAGGCCCAATCCCAAGAAGGCGCGGCGAATGCCGATTCGTTCCAGAAGAGTAGGGTATAACTTGGGCATGAGTAAACCACCCAAGGCCACGGCAATGTAACCCAAGTTGACCGATCCCGCCGGATCCACAACGTTCAAAAAAGCCCGGGGCATGATAACAACCAATGCCGTATGCAGCATAGCAGTGCCGGTTCCCAGCAAGGCCGCTGCAATAAGTGAATTTTGGTAGCTATTAGTTAAACCCAAACTGGCCAGGCTGAACCCTGCGATCAAGGACCCCCAAATCAATACGGCTTTTGCACCCATACCGGTTATAAACCAACCGCTGAGTATCATGATCACGGTCAGGAATGCCAAAAAGGCAACTGCCAAGCCCATCTGCTGCCGGGGGGTAGTGATCTTGAGGTGATTGCGGACTGGAGCCGTTGTCCAGGTGAGAAGGGTTAGGCAGGCTCCCACAAAGAAGGAAGCAAACAGAGTGGTGACCATTAACAATTGAAGACTGGGCATCATATCCTCAGAAATCTAAGGAACAAAAATATATAGGAGAACCCTCAACGATCTTGACAAAAGTAATGAATTTATAAGAAGGTAAATAATAACTACTTAATTATAGGGGACATCGAACTTGCCGAAGATCTCCGGTATTAGTACTTCGTTTCCGGTGAGCCGGGATTTCCAAATTTCCCGAATTGTCAATTAATCCGGATGAGCAATTCCTAATGAAGAGCAAGTGAACCTGGAATTCACAAGGAATGTCTAAAGAAAGAGGCGCAAAAATGAGCAGGGAGGTTCGCTAAATAATTTTGTTCCAGCCGGTTGAGGAAAAAACTACTTGATCGGGTTATTCGGTTTCAATATATTGATTTTTTGCTTTTAAGCTTGCTACCGTAGCTCAATGGTAGAGCTCTGGTTTTGTAAACCAGAGGTTGTGGGTTCAAGTCCCACCGGTAGCTTCGGATGGGAAATAGCAATGGGTAGGTGGCCGAGCGGCCAATGGCATCAGACTGTAAATCTGACAGACTTAGTCTTACGGGGGTTCGAATCCCTCCCTACCCATCTGTCTGTCGGGGTTGAAATTTGCGGGTGTAGCTCAGTGGCTAGAGCTCCTGCCTTCCAAGCAGGCTGTCGTGGGTTCGAATCCC
>CAZPPD010000518.1:0-4743 GCA_964588185.1 uncultured Alcaligenaceae bacterium
AGCCACTGAGCTACACCCGCGAACAATTCTACTTTTGTAGCGGCAAAGAATACTTTCGACAAGACAATTCTTACCACCTTCCGAATTATAATTCCCCGGCAAAGGAATTCAAGAGGGAAGGAGGATATTCCCAAACTTCGCGGCTTGCCTAATTGGTATGAAACGAACTCAATTTTGAACTTCAGGTTCAGTATTGAGATCAAAAATGAATTATTCGTTAGTCCAGTATTTCTGTGCCGTGTAAATAGAATCCGGCAACTGCATTTGGGGTTATATCGATCTTTGCAACCTTTTCAGTAATGAGCAGCCTGATGTTTTTGCGAAATTTCCAGGTTTTTGTAAGGCCGGCCAGAGGAATTTGGGAAAAATATTCTCAAGTTGGTTAATTTGCCTTGTTATTAAATTTCCCCAAATTTACCATATTTCCGTTCTCGGAAGGACAGGGATTAAGCGGAAGCATTGACCTCTTCAAGGGACTCGCAAATCCTGAAAAAGTTCAGAGAAATAATTCTTCCTTGACTCTTCCTGTCCTGTGGCGTTGTTCCCGAAATTCTTGTGGAACCATTTTTCAATCGCAAATTGAAATCGTGACAAAAGGACCTGCTCTCATTTCGGGTAAGGTCCAAAAGCGGGGGTTTTCCCTTTATCTCCCCGAATGAATTGAAATTCTCAATCCACACTTGACCCCATTGGAGAAAACATCATGAAAAAGTGGTTTCAAGATTTAAGCAAAAATCATTTAGCTACCAACCCAACCAAAATTCATAGAAATCGAAAACAGCCATCCACATTCAAGAAATTAAGGATTGAAATGCTGGAGGAACGATGCGTTCCCACAGTTGTATCTATTCCTGGAGGAGAAGGTTCAAATTGGACGATTCGAGACGACTTTATCACTACTAACGGGGCTCCAACGGGCGGTTTTATGACTTTCGGAGCAGATGGCTCCGGAGCAACCGTCGAAGATGGAAGTATTCCCGGTCATTCAGATGCTTTGGATGGGGCCTCATCTGTTTGGATTGACGGAACTCAAGTGAGCGGAGCACTTTCTCAATCGGGAAATACGGTTTCATTCAATCCTTTGCCGATTAGCGGTTTAAATGTCCAAATGGATTACCAGATAATTAACTCAAGTGCTACCTTACGGAACTATTTATCTCTGCAAAATCCAACGGCTAACCCAATCACCGTAACGGTTGAAAATGCAACAAACTTTGGTTCAGATGGCTCAACAAGTGTCGTTAGCACCAGCAGCGGAGACACCACCTTCACGACAGCCGACCGCTGGATTGTAACCACACAAGGCGGAGGTGACCCGGATAATGCAACAGTCCTCTTTGGCCCGGGTAATCCGCAGGTAACACCATCCGCCGTTTCTCAAACGGTTTTTAGCTATGCAGGAACTCAAGGAGTTCTTGCCTCCTATCAAGTTACTGTGCAACCGGGACAAACTGCAGGTCTCATGTGGTTCCACCAACTAAGCGATCCGGATCTCAACAATGCCACCTCACGGGCCCAAAGTTTCTTTGATTCCAATCCGACTCCGGGGTCCGACTTGGTTGCCGGCCTTTCCCAAACTCAACTTAGTCAGATTGTGAACTGGGACTTCGGTCCGTTCGTTGTTCATCCCGGCTATGAAATCAGTGTGCTAACCCAAGGGGGACCATTCGCCGGAAGTGAATTGGCAGGATTGGCGATTAATCCAAACAATGGGAACCTTTATGTGGCAACGAGTAACGCCCCTTACCTGGGTAATGGCTCCATGTTCGAACTTTGGCGAGTGACCCCATCTGGGACAGTGACTCAGGTCCTGAATCCGATCACGGGTCAATATTTGATTACCCATCGAGAAATTGTTGAGTTGACTTGGGGACCTGGAAATCAAATTTATACAGCGGATACTACGGGAAACTTTTGGGCAATTAATCCGATAACCGGCCAGCAAACTCTATATTCCGCATCAGGCAGACTCATTGGTCGCTATTCTTTGGATTTTGATTCAAGCGGAAATCTAATTTTGTTCCAGGAAGCGAATAATGCTTATTTAGTACATCCCGGCGCAGGAAATACCTACCTGGGAAGAGTTGGCTATAACTCTGGAACACGGATTAATCATGGCGACCGGATGCGAATCCAGCCCGATGGAGACTTTGTGGTAATTTCGGATGGACCGGGAGAGTTAGCCATTACGGAACAAAATACAGTTGGTCATATTCCCGGAACGGATTATGTAGCTATTCCGTTAACAGGTAACGACATATATAACACTTTTCAGATTCCTCTTGGAAACTCTATCGGAACGGTTGATCCTGCAACCGGAGATGTCTACGCTACTTCCGCCGCATTCGGACATGGAAACACATTAATCACTCATACTCCTGGAACACCGGGGCCGGGAAATGCAACTACTGCTTTTGTGGACAACATTGGAAATGGATTAAAACCTGGAACTGGGGGGTATGCCCTGGTTCGGGGAGTAACAGATCTTGAATTCGGTCCTCGCTCGGACGGATTACCAGGTTTCAGTCTCTATTTCCTCGATGATTTCACGGATACCATCTACGAAGTTAGCCAAATTCAAATTCCAGAAGACTTTGGTGATGCACCGGATGCGACCGGAGGCCCGGCAACCGGCAACCCTTATCCGACTCTAGCCGAACATGACGGGGCTCGCCATGCGGCTACCGGGGTGACCTTAGGAACAAATCGAGATTCCGAAGGTGACGGTCAACCCAACGGCAATGCCAACGGCGATGACATGAATGGCTCTCCCAATGATGAGGATGGAGTCACCCTATCCAACAGCTTCACCATTGCCCCCGACGGCTTTGGCCGTGCTGCGGTGAATCTGCAAAACTCCGGCGGCAACGCCAGACTCTTTGCTTGGATTGACTTCAACGGCGATGGGGACTGGGCGGATTTCGGGGAGCAGGTTGCAGACGGCACAGGTGCTTTCGCCAACCTCGGCAACGGCATTGTCAATATCGACTTCAATGTTCCCGACACCGGTTACACCGGTCAAACCTATGCCCGGTTCCGGGTTAGCACGGATGCCGGGTTAAGCTACGACGGGCCGGCAAGTGACGGAGAGGTTGAAGACTACGCTCTCACCATTAGCATACCGCCAACCGTTTATGTTGATGATGATTGGGCAGGTTTAAATCCCGGAGTTGACCCGGATGGGCCAGGAGGACCAGCCACTGCTTTCGGCTACGATGCGTTCGCTGTAATTTCCGACGGAGTTGATGTCGTCGCCAATGGCGGACGACTTGAGATCCGAGATGGCAATTATAATGGACTTAATACTACCTCCATATCTGTTACTCTCGCAGCCGGATCCAGTCCCGGTTTGGTTAATGTCAACGGTCCTTTTATCCTGAATGCTCTCGACACCCTGGTCGTCGACGCCGACGGCACAACTCCCGGCACCGGTCATGACCAATGGGACCTCAATAATCTTGGTAGTGCATCCCTGGGAGGTGCCACTCTCGATATCGATTCCGTAGCGGTCCACAGCTTTGGGGATATCTTCGACATAATCGTGGATTCTACCAATCCGGTAACAGGCACCTTCGCCGGACTCGGAAACGGAGCTATGGAAACCGACGGAGTAAACGACTACCGGGTGTTCTACAATCCCGGTTTTAATGGCGTGCGGTTAGTAGCTGTCTCCGCTCAATCCAATTCGTACGTGATCTATGTAAACGAGGTCTGGGCAGGTCTGACTCCGGTACAAGATGTCATCTTTAATGGCGGAGCCAACATGGCGGTCTTTATGGTCGATGCTTTCGCTACTATCGACGAAGCGATCGACGCGGTTACAGCCGGTGGCGCAATTGTTGTTCTGGGTAGTGGTTCCGGTGGTGCCGTCAATGGGAATTACACCGATCCTTACGATATTGATAAAGCAGTCGAGATTCGCTTTGTCGAAGACATTGATGCCAATGAGGATACGGTAACGATCGCTGGTGCCGGCACTCTTTCGGTAGCAGGCGATTGGGTGCTGTTTGACGATGCCGATTTCGATCCGGCAAACCTCACAACAACTGGGGCAGGCACCATCAATGGGGCGAATAGTCTAAGCATTACCAGTACCACGGACGGCACCGGAGATGTGGTCCTTACGGGATCTGTAGGAGCAGGTGTTACACCGACAACCGTAGTTATCGGAACATCGGCAAATAGCGTTGCTTCACTTTCGGTAAATGACTTGCGAGCAACGACCAGCATTTCCGTTGATGCCGCAGGATCGATCACAGAGGACGGCAACGACCCAGGTCCCGACCTGGTAGCCCCAACCATTGACTTGGTTGCCGGAAGCGACATTGGGGATAGTAACCCTGTGGAGATTAATGCTGCTACTGTGGACGCCGCCAGCGGTGGCAATGTAGGCGACAACATCAACCTCATCGATACAGCAGGTGGTATAGTTGTTGGGTTGATCGATGCCGGATCGGCGGACATTACATTAGAGGCAATGGGCGGTTTTATTGCTGACGGCAATATCAATGCCAACAACTACATCGCCGATGACGCACTGCTACTGGCCCAAACTAATATCACTGCAGATATTACGGTAAATGGAATTCAAGCCCGTTCTATTACCGGCTCCATTAATCTTCAGACTTTCCAGGATGTCGATGTTGTGAATACTTTTCTCGGAGGTGCCGGCCTCTTCACTTCCTCGGCTTCCGACACGATTATCTTGGATGACCTCGGAGGCGGGCAACCTCATACCTACAC
>CAZPPD010000519.1:0-4740 GCA_964588185.1 uncultured Alcaligenaceae bacterium
AGTAGGCCGCTTAACCCCGTCTTGGCAGGATGCAGGCCAATCTCATCATTGATCCGCCGAATCTGGGAATTCGGTTGCCGCAACGTTGGGCGGAGACGGCGATAGTTTTCATCCGCATAAGGAATAACAGTGTTGAGCCCGTCATTCCCTCCGGTAAGTTGGATCACAACCAAGATGGTGTCTCGTGTGCCACTTTGATCGGAGTTTTGAGCGGCTAAGGCCGTTTTGCCCAAGAAAGTGGGCACCGTGCTCCCCATGGCAATGAGGCTGCTGGATGCCAAGGATGATTTCAAAAAATCGCGTCGGTTGAAGGACATGGTTTCTCCTTACGTGGTCAGTGATCGGTCTAAATGAGACTATGATTTAGCACAATTGAAATTCCGGAATCGTTAAAACCAAATGGCAAAGGGATCGTACTCGTTGGTTGGCAGCATCTTCTTCGGTCCAAAAGACCGGAACGCGGTGATTACGGGCTTGTTGTAAATAGCGGAGCAACTGATTCCTCGATCCTTGCTGGACATCACCCTGCAAGAATATTCTCAGGAAAAAGTCTACCAACTCTTCATCGGAGCTTCGGTTATGTTCCCGAGCCAAACCTGCCGGGTCCGTCCTGCGTCCGTAGCGATCATCCAGAGTGGAGGTTAAGGCCAAAGCAAGATTATGCCGGAAGAGCAACGTTTGCCCGTTCAACCAAGCCTCGCCGCCATCCCACCCTGCCACCGAAGGGGGATAGAACAAGCGCTGACCTAGGCCTTCCAGGTCGCTGCCCAAAGCGACGGTGCCGATTCGGCCTCCCAATCCCCGGGCAATCCCGATGGCAAACTCAACAGGGGATTTAATCTTGGTGCGGTAGACTTGGGACGAGAAAAACAGATTGGACCGCAGGATTCTTCCTACTACTGCTCCGATGTCATAGTTGCGACCAAATTCCTGAGCCAGGGGAGCAATCAATTCCGGAGCAGCGGGTATGGTTTCGCTGACCAGGAAGTTGAATAGTTTGCCCACGATGAAATATGGAGCGGACTCTTGTTCCAAGCAAATGCGAACAATATCCGGACCTCGAAAACGGCCGGTTTGGCCCAGAACGTTCTTGTTTGTGTTGTCGTGTTGGCTGCGGATGAAAACCGATTGCCCATTGCGGATGCGATAGCCGGTGAAGGCCCGGGCCGCTTCGCGAATATCTTCTTCCGTGTAATTGGTTTGCCTTGGGTTGCGGTAGTTGTAGATGCCAAGGCTAAAGAGTTCCATCAATTCCCGAGCGTAATTCTCATTGGGCTGGCCCCGGCGGCTTTGGATAGTATCCAGCCAAACCATCATGGCCGGATCTTCGGTGATGTCCAGCAACATCTGCCGGAAATTCCCTTGAGCATGGCGGCGCATTAATTGGTACTGACCGATCATGTAGGTGACATTGTTGACCTTGAGATTGCTGGTGGCAAAGTGATCGTGCCAGAACAGGGTCAACTTTTCCCGCAACGGATCCGGCGTGTACAACATCCGGTATAACCACCAAGAGGTAGCCAAGTTGCCGTTGTTTCCCCGTTGGATACCGTCCAACAAGTTGTTGGTCTGTTCTTCGAAAGCTTCTTGTCCGGGTCCACCTTCAAGCAGACGAGTGATGGTTCTTTCCGGTCCTTGTTCCAGAGCCGTTTCCAATTCCTGGAAGCCAGCACCAAAACCTGCTCGCCGGTAAAGATGGCCGACCTTGCGGATATCCCAAGGATTCTCCCGAGTGGGCCGATAGGCTTGCCAAGCCCAACGGGGATCAATCGCAGGATTTCTAGGAGTATCAGGCATGAGTTGTTTCCTTTATCTTTCGGTTATTGCTTTAGGATTCGCCGGAATCCAGCCGGACTGGATTTGCCTATCATTCTTTACTTTTTCGATCCCAACTGCGTTGTGAAATTCAGCCGGAAATTATCCCGCGTATAAACGGTTTCCATTTGCGTGGATCCCAAACCCCGCACCATGCCGATGAAAGTATCAACCTGTTTTCTGGCATCTTCAGGAGACAACGCTTGCGAAAGGACCGCTTGGGTGATGAGTTGTTCTTCAATCGCTTTAAGTGCAACCGCGAGTCCCGAGGCATAAAACTTGGAGTGGAACATCACCGGTTCGGATTTCCTTGAAGAGCTGCTTTCTTCTTTAAGCTCCTGGACCAAATCTTCCGCCAACTCTAAAGTGGAGCAAACTGCAAATTGGTTTCCGATCTTAAAATAGGTGGGGCTAAAGTTGTAGCGGAGATTCTGTTTGTCGTTGGGAACGTTTCTGTCTTCCGGAAACCGGTAGCTCACAAGATGGACATCCCCGATGTCCTTTTCGACAAGCTTCAGATTTAAAGCGGCTGCTCCAAAGATTGCGGTGGTCCGAAAGATTCGATCCATGGACTTGTAAAAGCTGTCGTCCCGGATTTCATGAACAAAGGCAAAAGCGGGAATATCCTGTTGCGGCTTCTTCTCTTTGTATACCGACTTGGTGCGCTGAGCGACCACGATGCGTTGATGAGACCCGGACCATTTCATCAGGTTCCCAATTTTGGCTCCGGCCAGGAACCGTCCGGATTTTTTGGAGGCACTTTCTAGACCAGCCAATTGGTCTTGGGGAAGAAGATTTCGGTTCTTCCATAATTCCGCCAGATCCAAATAGTAGCTGACACTGGAAATCACATTCTTGGGTTCCAGCAACGGTAAAGCGCCGGCGGATGCCGATTTCGGAAAGAAAGCAGCCACTTCCGGCGGCATTCCCTTGGTCCCACGGGGAAAGCGAATGGTGGTGAGAAAGCGATTGCCTTCGTGGGAAAAAGAACCGCAGACAAAAGGAGAGCGCCGGGCCAGATCAATCATGGGGCCAAAAAGAGTAAAGTTCAGGCCCGGTTGTTTTTGTGGGGCTTCAAAAAAGTCCCTGGTTTCTCCAATGCGGTGGAGGAGTTGAAAGTCGAGAAAGCCCCAGACTTGGGAATTCTCGGGCAACATCTTGCGGGCTTTTGCAAGCCGTTCGCTGCGAAGAATGCTGTCCCCACCTCTACCCAGATACATGTCGGCTAATGCTTTTAACCCTTCGCCTTTGTTCGACACCAGGATGGCCGAGCCCGCTACGGTAAAGAAGAATTCCTTGCCGACTTGGACGCCTTCTAATGTGTGGTATTTCTTGCGCTGAATCTTGACCTTTTTTTCCTGACGAGCGGTTTCTTCTTCGACCAGTTTTAAGGTCAGATCCACAAACTTTTGGACTGTTTTTTGGTCTTTACCTTGAATGACAAAGCCGACAATCGGCTTTTTGGCTAACTTGACGCCAAATACGATCCCATTTCCGGCGATTTGGTCCAATAGTTCATACTTTCCCGAACCCAATTCCTTCTCAAAATATTGGAGTAACTGATTGAAACGGCGGGCATTTGTGGAGTCGTAAAATTCTTTTACCGCATCCAGTTTTAAGAAGTCTTGAACGACATTAAGGTTGTAAAAAGATTCCACTAATTTGTGTGGGTGTTCAACTTTGACGATCAGGTCAACCTCGGCCGGAACCAATCGCAACGGATCGGCCTTCTCGTCCGCCAAAATAGGCTGAGCGCTGGTGACTAGTATTAACCCGGTCAAACAGGCCGCCAAATACCGCAACCACATAAGAATTCTCCTGACATGGTGATAGGAACCAAGTGGTAATTTGGGGAAAATGAATATCTCGATTGTAATGGCTAACTACAGGACATACTTGCAGAAACCGTTTTGAGTTTCGATAAAAATTATGGAGATTCCGGCAGACGTAATTCCAGCGAAGTCTTTGGCCGATTTCCGGCGATTTCAGCTAACCTAAAAGTTCGCTTCTGTTGGCATCAATCCGAACCGAGCCGCCTTTGTCAGGCTTCCTTCTCCAAGGATTTGCTGTTAATATGAAGAATCTATTTCTTCTATATTCAAGACACGAGTGCCGTTGGAGGTACCTTCACCGGCAAGATAGGTTCTGAGGAACACTTATGCCATTTATTCGCTGCCTTTTGGTCTTTTTCCTCATCGTCTCTTTTTCCAGCGGAGCAGAAATCCAAACGTTGAGCGGAAAAGTACTCCAAGGGAAAATCCAATCCATCTCGGAGCAGGAAATCGTCCTAGTAGCAGACGGTAAGGAAGAAAAAACTCCCCTCTCGCAAATACTCGAGGTGAATTTCCGAAAAATAGATCCCTCTCTGCAACCGGAAAAGTACCAATTGCTCCGCCTGCTGGACGATTCGGATTTAAAGTGCAGCAAAATCGCCTTTCAGGGGGATATTCTGGAAGCTACCCTAATCTCCGGGCAAGTGGCCAAGTTGCCTTTGAACAGCGTTATTGCTTGGCTTCGTGATGCCGCCCAGGAGGAAACACGGAAGCAGTGGAAAGAATTGCTGAGCAAAAATACCAAAACCGATCGCTTGCTGGTCAATCGTTCGGGTTCTTTGATTGAGCTGGAAGGAACTATAACGGAAGTTTCCAAGGATGGGGACAAGATTCAATTCCGCCGGGCTCCCAATGTGGTGCTGCCGATTTTAGTCAGCAAATTATCCGGGATGATCTTTCTCCGCACCGGAGTTCAAACCAAGTATGCACCGGTTTGCTTGGTCACTGATGTTTCCGGAAACACCTTGGCGGCTTCTAAAATTACCGTCAAGGGAGATACCTACTCAGTAGTCATGGCCACTGGTGCCAAAGTAAATATCGCGGAATCGGCTCTGGCAAACCTAAATTACAATCAAGGAAAACTGACCTATCT
>CAZPPD010000520.1:0-4736 GCA_964588185.1 uncultured Alcaligenaceae bacterium
CTATTCGAAAAAACAGAAGAAATTCTGTCAGAAATCAGCGTCCGTACCTTGACATTAGAGGCCATATAGATGTTCGGCCTGTCATCATTTGAGGTTCGCACGTAAACGTCCATGGCATGTCAATTGCCAAGCTAACGCTTATAGGCAAGGGGCCATCCCGTCGATTTCACCTTTCGGGTCTCATCAAAAAGAACATAGAGGGAAAAGCCACTCTGGTAACATACGCCATTGTACTCAATGGAATAGTTGACAAGCAGATCGCCGTTGACTTGCTCGGTTGAGTCCAAAACCCGGGATCTCAGAACGCTGTCCACTTGTTGTTTTGTCATTCCCTCTTGGAGACGAGAAGGGGCGTTCGCGATTCGCTCCATAACCACCTTTTCGGCGGCCATCCAACCCGCAGCGAAAAAGAGCAGGCACAGTGCCACCTAGCCGAGAAGGTGGTGTCTTCTGGATTGTTTGTTGCCGTAGGACATCGCTTTTGCCCTTAACTTTGAGGCCGAACAATCATTAGACAGAATCGGATTCTGTCTAAACTTACCCCAAATTCCGTCTAAACACTTTCCATTTCTTTAGGGTTTCTTACAACGCTCCCTTAGTTTATTTCCGTTTGTTTTGACGTCAAGGGAATTCTTATGAAGGCAAATAGTCCCCCTTCCAAGCCCCCGTTCTCAATTCACTTTGTCTTCGTAACTCTTCTAATTCATAGCGGGAAACATGTTCTTCCACTCTCTTACCAACCCGAAAAAAGATGCGTTCCGAATTCGTTTACCGATTTCAGGATGTCAAACTTAGCATTGAGTGGCCTCCTTGCGAATTTAGGGGCAAGCCAATGAGTGACACTATTGCCAATGATTGCCAATTTCTTCCTATCACCGAAAGAAGGTTGAATTCCGTTGCCGATGAAAGTCAATATCATCGATTGTATCCATTTGGCATTAATCTCACCGTCAACTTACGGCATTTTGACGGTCCATCCCCTCCACCGTCACGAACGGTTTTGACGGTACATGTCGTTCCGCCAACTCTCGCGGACCGGTCCTGTCGGGCAACTTGGGCGACCCGCGCTGATCCAGACTATTGTTTGTACCCCGTGCCCATTTGGCGGCCGACCCAGACCACGTCGTCTCCCAGCATATGGAGTTCGAAGAATTTACTGCTCATGACCGGCATCCCTTTGGCGTCGGTTAACCGGGCAACGCGTTCCTTGGTTTTGACGTCAAATACCTCGCCTGTGTCGCACCAGGCAAACTTTCCGTCGCGGCTAAAGCAGATCCAGCCGTGGACGCGAGCGGCCATGGGGATGGTTTGCTTAAATTTTGGGGGCGAAACGGTATTGTCGAAGATATGCAGTTCTTTGTGGCCTTGATCCACCACCCAGACTTCTTTCTCATCCGGAGTGATGCCGATTCCATGGCAGCGAATCTTGCGCTTCTCCAAGCCGGGAACTTTGACAATGTGTAAGATCTTGCCGGTCTTGATGTCGCCCAGCTCAAAACCGGGGCCGTAGCCTTTGCGATAGAGGTGGGTGTTGATATACGCCAAGTCCCGTTTGCCATTGATGGTGAAAGGTTGGATGACACCAATGATCGGGCCCACCCGGCGAATGATTTTATCAGTAGCGGTGTCGATGACCGTTAGCTTGTCAAACCGCGTGGAACCGACAAAGACCCGTTTGCCATCGTGACTGACAATCAAATTGTGCAAGCCGCCTCTGGGAGCAACTTCGATTTTGTGGAGCAGCTTTCCGGAGTTGCCGTCCACTACTTTGACATACGGGTTGCTGCTCCACCAGCCACTGGGAACATAGAGTTTCTTCCCATCCGGAGTGACGCCAATGCGGTCACAGCCGCCTTCTTCCTGAGAGTATTGCTTTTCCCAAAGAACTTCTTCGGTCTTGATGTCCATGCATAAGAGCTTGTCATTGTTGTGAGCGATCCAAAGCTGGTCCGTCTTGGCACAACCACACATTCCGCGAGTGCCGCCCAGTTTGGGCATGGAGATAAACTTGACCAGTTTGTGGCCGTTATCGATGTCGTAGACATAGATCCCTTTGCCGCCCCGTCCGCCGGCTCCGTCTCGGGAAGAAACATAAAGGAACCGCCGCACTTTGTTTTGGGCACCGAGAAATGGGGTGAAGGTGCCTAGGAAAAATACTGCAACCAGCATCATTCGGATCATTCGCATCATTCGCATGGATTCCTCCTCGTTGAGTTATCGGGTAGCCTTGGTAACTTTGGTGGTTAGTCCGTCCTTCAGAAAAGCGACCAAATCGTCCACTTGATCTTCTGCCAGGTAAAGTACTTGGAGTTGTTCGTCCCGGTAGTCGTTGGCTGTATCGGTGACGCCGCCGAAGTTATAATGCTGCACGACTTCCTTTAGGGTGGAAAATTGGCCGTTGTGCATATAAGGAGCGGTTCGCCCGATTTCCCGCAAAGTGGGGGTTATGAATTTGCCTTGGTCTTCCTCTCGCTTGGTGACCAATCTCCGACCCGGATCAGGGGGCAACTTTTTGTCCATGACGCCAATGTTGTGGAAATCATTATCTGTAAAATTCGGTCCCTTGTGGCATACAAAACAACGAGCCTGAGAGTAAAAGAGCCGCATTCCCCGCAGGGCAGGGGGGGACAATGCCTTTTTATCCCCGCGGAGAAAGCGATCAAAAGGAGTGTCTTGGGAGATAATCGTTCGCTCGTAAGCTGCAATTGCTTTGGCAACACGCTGGGCAGTGATCTCGCCGGCAAAGACTTCTTGGAAACGTTGGCGGTAATCCGGGACCGCTTGGAGAATCTTTACCATCTTTTCCAGCGGCATGTTCATTTCCTTGGGATGTTGAATCGGCAGGAGAGCTTGTTCTTCCAGTGTGGCGGCTCGGCCATCCCAAAACATATGGCGGCTATATCCCACATTGAAAAGCGTGGGCACATTTCGCGTACCCGGCAATCCCTTACTACCCCGAGCGAAACGTTTGCCGTTGCTGAAGCCCTTCTGCGGAATGTGACAGGCGGCACAAGAAATCTTGCCCGTGTCGGATAACAGGGGATCAAAGAAAAGCTTTCGTCCCAATGAAATTTTCGCAGGGGTTGGTTTATTGCCAGCCGGATGTTTGACCGCTGGGAGTTCTCCGGGCAACGGGAGCGATTCCTCTGCCTCCAGGAGCCGGGACGAAAGGCCCAAAACTAATATCCCCACTATCCATACAGAAGGGATTGGGCTGGGAAGAATCTTTGAGTGGAGAGAGCTTGATCGCATAATTCCCTAACAGTTTCCATAACTTTTTACCAATAGATTAAACCGTATGATGGCTTGGGGAAAAGGATTTTTACTATTTGGGAAATAAAATTCTTTTGGAGAGATGAGAAACGGAAGGCTGAAGATAAGAAAAACCCCTTCGCCAACTGGTCGGTGCAGTTGAAGAAGGGGTTTCTTTGAGTTCATCGAATTAGGGGCTGACTCGTAAGGTGTAGTTCCCAGTGGCTCGAACCCGGTAAGAGGTTACTACGATTCGGTAGGTACCGCTCCGTCGTGGGGTAAAGATCACCCGAGAGTTCAAGCCATTACCACCGTCATCATTCTGAGTGATTCTTCGTCCTTGGCTATCTTCAACAATCAGATAAGGGTCGAAGTTGCTGCTCATCAGATCGATCACATAGGTTTGACCCGAGACAAGGTTCACGCGGTGAATCTCCTCGTAAGCCCCAATGCGAACTGGAGATTTTTGGTCGAAAGAACTGAGGTAACCCCGCTTATAGACTTCCGCGTGTCCGACTGAAGACATTCCCAGGGAGATGCCCAAAACAGCTAGCAAGCTAAGGATGGATCGTTTGTAGTTCATGTTAAACCCTTTCTGAAAGATTGTGTTGAATTTTGGTTTCCGTTAGCCAAGGACTTTTGATTTTTGGTTGCCTTGTTGACCTTTCACTCGCTAATAGTCCGGAAGGCGAGCTTTGTGACAGGAAAAAGGGAAAAAATTAGGTCTTTTTATTCAGGAAATTTATTTCGAATGAAAAGGTGGCTGAATGGAGAAGAGAGACTCATCCTAAAAGGCGAAAACCATTTCTCCAACGCTAACTTCGAATCCGGTAGGACCATGATTCTCTGGCCTTGGCAGTCTTCGAGGATCAAGTTGGGATCAAAGTCGCGGCTCATTAAGGTTCACGTGGTGGATATAAAAGCCCGACTACCGTTAAGCGAGGGCCGAATTTGGAGGAGAAATTCTCGACCTGTAATGAAAAGACCCCTTCTCCAACTGTGCCGGCAGCAAGAGAAGGGGTTGAAGTATTTCGCTCGGTTTTCCGATTATGGGCTCACTCGCAAGGTAAAATTCCCAGTGGCTCGAACCCGGTAGGAGGTCACCACGATCCGGTAAGTGCCGCTTCGTCGAGGAGTGAAGATTACTCGGGAATTCAATCCAATCCCGCCATCATCATCGGTGGTGATTCTTCTCCCCCGGCTATCTTCAATAATCAAATATGGATCGAAGTCTTTGCTCATTAAATCAATGACATAGGTTTGCCCGGCAGTCAGTTTAACTCGATGGATTTCTTCATAGGCCCCAATGCGGACTGGAGATTTGCCGTCAAGGGAACTGAGGAACCCGCGTTTGAGGACTTCCGCCTGTCCAACCGAAGACATTCCCATGGAAATGCCCAAAACAGCCAGCAAGCTCAGGATGGATCGATTCAAGGTCATGGTCTTACCCTTTCAAAAAAAGTGTTAAGGAGTTTATTTGTTCA
>CAZPPD010000521.1:0-4726 GCA_964588185.1 uncultured Alcaligenaceae bacterium
AAATCCGTCCCCAGGAAAGCCGAGTCCATAAGTGATAGATCATGGGTAATAATGCGGTGAACACGGCACAGATACCACCCAAGGTAAGGCATAGATATTGATCGAAATAATAGATTTTATAAGTCGGCAGGATTTTATCTTTTTCTTCTTCCGGGATGGGTAAAACTCCACGCAACAGCAGGAACAAAAAGAGCACATAAAATATTACAGACGCTACCGTGCCGCCGATAAATATGCGAACGAACCAATTCGACGATTCGGGAAGTTTCCCTTTATTCTGCAGTAAATAAGCCAGACACCAGATAACCAATGCCGTGCAGGCTATTACTCCCGCATCTTGGAACCAAGTCGCGATAATGGAACTGAATTCGCCCCATTTTGGAGGTTCTCTTTCAATTTCTAAGCTGGCGAAAATCATTGTTTGTCTTTTTGGCCCAAGTTCGATGAGATGAAAAGAGTAACCTATAACTTCTCTTTAATATGAACGTCTTTCGAAGAACTTCCGGCGGTTTTTTTGTCTTCCTTGATATGTTCTTCTTTGGAATCTCCCCCGGCAACGCCGGAACCGGGAATAAACCGGCGACCCGGATGCGCCTTGCTCTGCTCCACGATGCGTAAGAAATATTCTTCCAATGTTGTGGTGGGGTGGCCCATGAACTCAATTTTGCCGCCATGCTTGTTGATGACCTCTTCCAACTCCCGTTTCAAGTCATCGGAAATTTCCAAACCGCTAGCTTGCAATTCTACCCGCTGCACATCTTCCAATAGCGAATGGACGCTTCCCAACTCCTGAAGCTCTCCGGCATTTAAGATGGCCATGCGGTCACAAATGTCCTGTACGTCCTCCAAGCGGTGGGTGCACATGATGATGGTTTTTCCCTGTTTGCAGAGATCCTTAATCAGGTTCTTCATCCACCGAGTTCCTAAAGGGTCCAAACCCGATGTGGGTTCATCCAGGATTACCAACTCCGGATCATTGATCAGCGCCTGAGCCAGCCCGATGCGTTGCCGCATCCCTTTGGAATATTCCTTGAGCACCCGTTTCTTGTCAGCGCTCAGGCCGACGATTTCAATGAGTTTCTGGGCTCGTTCCTGCCGGACTTTTGGATCGAGATTAAAAAGGCGGCCGTAGAAATCGAGGGTTTCCTCGGCATTCAGAAAACGATAAAGATAGGATTCCTCGGGAAGATAGCCGATGCCTTCATTCTTCTGAACTTCCGCTCCCGATTGGCCAAAAACCAGGGCTTCGCCTTCTGTCGGGAATAGCAGCCCCAACAATAATTTGATGGTGGTGGTTTTTCCGGATCCATTGGGCCCCAACAGACCAAAGATCTCACCGCGATAGATCTCCAGGTTCAAAGCCCGCAATGCCACCTTCTTCTGCCTACCCCAAAAGTCCCGGTAGACCTTGGTGAGCTTCCGTGTTTCGACAATAACTTCTTTGTTGGCCATTAGAGCTCACTTATGAACGGCAATAATTTTGATGATTTTTGGAGTCTGCACCTAATACGATGCCTTCCAGGTTTCGGTTCACCTCACCATTACGGAAGGGATTCTCCAACACCGATGATGCTAGGGGAAAATGAGAGTTGATTGTATCTTAGAAATTAGTGGAAAGGATGCAAGTCTAGGATGGTACCCGGATTCGCCAGAATTCAGCCAGGTCTATCTTAACCCCTTCTCGATCATTTTGGTGATCTGCTCCACCGGTTCTGCACCCACGCTCAGCCGAATCAGACCATCCGTAATCCCCTGCCGTTTGCGGTCGGCCGGGCTGACATAGCGATGCGAAGTGGTAGCCGGATGACTCAAAGTCGTGGTTACATTCCCCAGCGAAGGGCTAAACGGAATCTCCGGGGCTTGGCGGAGGAAGCGGTTTACTGCTGATCTTCCCCCCTTCAGTTCAAAACACAACATGTTGCCAAAGCGTTCGTCAAATTGTTCTGCCGCCAGTTGATGGTCCGGATGACCTGCCATTCCCGGATAAACGACTTCAGTGACCGATTTCTGGTCCGGTAGCCAAGCGGCCAATGCTTGTGCATTATTGGCAGCCGCGCTCATCCGCAAGGCAAGCGTGGCCAACCCGCGCTCGGCAAGCCAACAATCAAACGGATTGGCAGAAAACCCCCAGGTGGAAACCACCGCTCCAATTTGTTGGCCAAGATTTCCTTTGCCGCAAACAGCCCCAAGGGTGACATCGCTGTGCCCACCCATCATCTTGGTGAGGCTATCAATGACTACATCGGCACCCAGTTCCACGGGATTGCCCATCCAAGGAGTCGCAAAGGTATTGTCCACGAATAACAGCGCCCCCTCACTCTTGGAGAGTTTCCCTAACTTTTTCAGGTCCACCGTCCGCAGCAACGGGTTAGACAATGTTTCGACAAAGAGCACCTTGGCAGGCTCCCGCAAAGCCCCTTCAACCGCATTGAGATCACAGGTATCCACGAAATCCACTTCAATTCCATAGCGGCTGAATTCATCCCGGAATAATTGGGTGGTTTTGCCATAAAGACGATGGCTGGCGACCATTCGGTCTCCTTGTTCCAAGCACGCAAGGAGGGAACTGCTTATCCCAGCCATTCCGGAGCCGCAAACCAAACACCAGTTGGCGTCTTCCAAATCCGCTATTGTCTGTTGCAGATGCCGAGCGTTCGGATGGCCATCCCGGGCATAAATAAAGCCCTCTTCTTGACCATTCATGATGAGGTCTAGGGTGTCTAAATCGGGAAGAGTGTAGACGCTTGAAGTGTATAGAGGCGGAACTAGAGGAGTGGATTTGCCGAAAGGAGGAAATTCAAAAGGTGAGTCGGACAAGGGTTTCCTCCAAATAAATTATGAGGCCATCAACTGTTAACCCGGCTCAAATAATTTTGGATCGCCAACCACATATCGCGGTGAGCATCATCGCGGTCTTCACGAAGCCCCAACGAACCCGCTCGGGCATGAGCCGCATCCGGGGAAAGATCTTCCACCAACCGAAAATAGATATACCACATTCCGCCGGTTAAGTAACCATTTTCATCGTAGACAAAAAGGGGATGCCCCGACTCATCTCGCACAATTTGATTGAACTGCTTGACTTCCCGATCCGAAAGAGTTTGCGGAGATACCTCCAGCCGGACGTATTGCATGCCGCGCTTGGCAACTTGCTTTTGATCCGCACTGCTGTCTTTTCCCGGCAAAACAAGGTGCAAGACCCGCTTGTAATTATTGGCTTGCAGCCAGTCCAGACCGCCATCCAGACTGGGTTTGAGTCCATTGGCAACATTAGGTTTCGCCATGGCAAACTGAGGAATCCCCACCGGAAGCGGCGGGACGTAGGGATTCTTTTCCTTGATGTTCTTCAAGTCAGGCGATTGTGCCCGTTGAATGGGTTTCTGCGATTTTTTCTTGGAATAAGGTCCGGGCAATAAAGGGTCCCCTTCTTGATCCAGAGGCTTTCGCGGTGGGGAATAGCGATTTTCCGGAATCGGCTGTAACCGATTTGGCGAGCCAAAATTCTGATTGTTTTTTGGAGCATGCCAAGTTGGTGTCCGGGCCGGTGGAGTATAACTAAAACTGGGGGGCGGAGAATAAGAATTTGCCGGTGGAGGACCGGAGGGAAAAGGGTTGCCCGGAACCGGATTCCCGGGTACCGGAGTTCCTGGAACCGGAGTTCCTTGAACTCCAGGATTCGGAAATGGAACGGGAGTAACACCAACAGGGGGAGCCGGTCCAACTCTTCGTGGTTGGCAACAAGATGAATGCCGGCAATGTTTGCAACCGGATCCCAGGATCAGAAAAAACATGGGGATCGACAAAATAACCAAACGCTTCACTGAACTACTCCTAATCCGGAGCTAAAAAGCAACTCATTTCAGGAAATCGGCTGGGATTTTTGCAGAAAAAATTATTGTGAATTGCAACTTTTGGTTTTTTGGGAAAATCATTACCCAATCAATTGTATCTCCGGGAGGAGGAGTCGAAACAGGTGTTCCCAATTAGGTTGCGGAAAAGAACCGGGTTATGGAGGTGATTTTGACGGTTAGGCAGGTTATGAGAGGTTTTTTTTAAAGAAGAGGGCACTCAATTGATAAAAGTAAAGATAATTAAACTTGAAAATTTAGAAAAAACGATTCGTAAAATCCCTAAGTTGTCTTCTCATCCAAAGTCAAATCAAAACACATCTTCTTATTCCCAATTTTCTTACCGATGGGATTCTAACAGCCATCCTCAACCAGGGCTTCCGGTCATAAGTTTAAATATATTCCAGATGATGCATATTTTATTTTTGCTGATAAGGAACCCTTACAATTCAAAAATGAAGTCGGTGGGCCGCCACCGACGCAAAGAAAGAATTGGACATTCTTATTGAGAGCATTAAATACAGTTATATTTATCCTTTGAGATATGCTGTTTTGCACAAATCAACACTTGAGTTACTGAGTGGAGTCTAATCTAAAGTCAATTTGTTGAAGTTGAAAAAAATATCCTTCTCTCTGGAACTTTATCAATTCATAAAATCTAGTGAATTATTTACACAAAAACAATCTTTGTGTCATTTGAACAAACCCTGGAACGCCTTTTTCTGGGAGGTTAAATTATGAGGGAGTAAAGGTGTGTTTTTACCGAAAATTGGTGATAAAGATTATGGATCTGAATCGATTAATCCTCATCGTTGGCATCCTAATCGGCTCTTCAGTCACCCTGGCAAGCCCTGCCGCTGAAAATGGTCAACCCTCCA
>CAZPPD010000522.1:0-4725 GCA_964588185.1 uncultured Alcaligenaceae bacterium
GGCGAAACAGTTCAATGCCGAAAAAATATTTTGCCACCTGCATAAATCCGTAACCAAGGGTGCGAGTGGTTTCCGAAGCTTCCACACTACTCTGTAAACGCCAGGAAAGCAGCCAAAGCAAAGACGGCCAGATTCCCGCGATTAGAAAAGTAAGAAAAAATGCTTGAATGGTGGGATTAAATTCTTGGCAACTGCCTCGGTGCGCCTGCTCACCAATCTTTTTGATTTTCTTGCGTAATGGGCGTTGGCAGATAAGCCAGCCAATAAACAGGATTGCAAAAAAGGCAGCCCGAAAGGGATACTCTTTGGCGTCCAAAGCTAGTTCGTTTCCCACCTCATACCAGGTCTTCGGGGAGAACAACCACAAGAATGCTCTTGAGGCCTGTCGAAAATCGGAAAGGCTCAAAGTGGTGGTGCTGCGGATCCAAAGAATGCGTTCATCGATCAACGAGCGGTAAGCCTGGGCCTCCTTTTTGAGTTGGCTCTCGATGGTATTAAGTTTAAGGAGCTTGTCGAAATAGGTGTCTTGATGGCGAATAATCGTTCCCAGGTAATCCTTTTGTTCCTGTAATAACTGAGCCGCTTTTCGTTGGAGCGAACTCCGGGTAAAGCCCATCGGGATAGCCTGCACCTCCTCGACAAGCTGCTTGCTTTGCTCCTCAATATCAACCAAATCATCCCGTTGTTCTTGAAGTTGTAATAAGGTTTGCTGAACCTTAAACAGTTTCGATTCCCGAAGGGCAATTTGCTGACGAAGAGATGAGATATCGGGTAATTGGGCGCGATGTTTCCGCAAAAGCAAACCAAGGGCATTGCTGACGGCGGTGTTTTCCACTTTCAGCTTGGTTTTTTTGTGTAATTCTTGCCATTTGGCTAACTCCGCTTCCTGATCGCGAAGTAGATTTGTGGCACTATCAACATCCTTGGAAATCTCTAGTAAGCTTTCTGCCAGGGTAAGATTGGTTTTGAGAAGGGAGCGAAGCGGCTCCGGGGCTTTCTGGAGCTCTTTCCGGATTCGATTGATATCTTCCTGGTACACTTGATTTCGCCGTTGGGGAACCAGAGTCGCCAACTCGTTGACAATTCCCTCCAAGTAATCCACTTCCTGAAGGGCGAGATCTCGTTCCTTCTGCAACAGCTCGTCGGTAGCGGAATAAGCTTTTTCTTCTAATTCAAAAGTCCCCAGTTTTTGCTTTAGTAAATCCAATTTGGTCTGTTGTTGGGTCTTTCGCGCCAACGTGAGAGCGGGAGGTTCCCCGGGGGGAGGAGGGGCTTTGAGCAAATCCTCGAGCTTTTTGAGATTGGGGGTTTCCTGAATTTTGAATTCGGAAATTTCCTTCAGGCGTTCTTTCCGGCGGTCGGGCTCGGCTTTTTTCTCGGCCAGCTTTTTCCGGGCCAATGCCAACTTCTCTTCTTTTTGTTTAAGCAGCTTTTCCAAATCTTTAATAGGAATGTCTTTTGAGAGGGAATCCTTCCCCAACTTGTCTTTCGCCAAGGCAATTTCTTCCATTGAGCGTTTTATTTCCGCTTGGTTCTCGGCAATCTCCACTGGGGAAGCCATAAGCTCAAAGGTTTTTGCTTCATCGCTATATTTCTTTATTTGTTCCAGATTGTTCAGCGCTTCATCATAAAGGGATTTCAGTTTGGTTTTGGTTTCTTCGGATAGTCCTTCTGTAGCCAAGGCTGTCTTGAGTCTATCCTGAATGACTTGTTCGCTAAGTGGTTGAGTGGATGTGGAATTTTGCTTTGTTGATTGGGAAGAAACGGATCGGATGAAGACCACGAAAACCAGTAAGAACAAGAACAGCTTCAACATCCTCGTTGAATAAATTCTCATTGTTTGATCCAAGTTTGAGAAAATGAATTTCAAGGAAAAGAGTCGATTAAACCCAATCAATAAGCCTGACTTCCTGCCGGCCGAAGGCGATCCAGCAAACACCATTGCCACTTTACCAATGCAATCTCAAGCTGTATAAGCCGCATAAGCAGGCCAGGGCTAACATAGTAAATATACACTTCCGCGTGAAAGAATTTAAGCCAATCAAATCCCGGCTTGTTGTCAAAGAACTCTACCGCATTTACTTGGGACCCTTATGTTGAATACAAAAAACGCCGATCACCGTTTTTCCAACAAACAAACACCGGACCAAGGCCGCTCTCCGGGGGGACCTTTGGGTTCCGGCAATAACGACAAAAGTCGCATCCACAATGAAAGTCGCTTCAATTTGGCCGCGGTCTTCAAAAGGGCTCGAACATCAATGGCCTTCCAGCCATGGTGATTGAAGAACTCGATTCCTTCTTCGGGTGCGAACTTGAGCGATGCTCCGCCTTGACTGAGAGGCCCGCCGATATTTTCCTGCAACATCTTCAACAAACCCGGCGAAATCAGATCGATTACCCACCCGGCAAAGCTCTCCTGGGACGCAAGATCCATCGCCAATTCTTTGACCTGGTCTGTTGTCAGATACATCAATAGCCCTTCGCTTAGGATAAGAGTTTTGTTGGCTTTTTGGTTCAGCTCGTTAAATTTCTCCGTCCGAGTTATGGTGTCTCCCAAATCCATCCGCACCCTCTCAACCTTGCATATCGGAGTTTCCTTTTCCAATACCTCGTCTTTGTAATCCAAGATCCCGGGAAGGTCGATTTCCACCCAAGTCAACGAAGAGGGCAAGGGCATACGGTAAGGTCTGGCATCCAGCCCGGCGGCCAAATTAATGACCACGTCCACTCCTTGTTGTACTTGTTCGGTGATGAACTGATCGAAAAGATATGTGCGGGTAATCCAGGACCAAGTGTGGCGATTAGAGAAGGGAAGACCCTCTGCAATTTTTTCGCCCCGTTCACCGGCTAACTTCGCGGCGAGTGGATCTTGGAACAGGGCATCCCTGCGTTGGATTTCACGAGCCCGATAAACCGCGGCTAGAAGGGCGGTATCGGAAATATTTCGTATTAAGGGAGTACTGCTTTCCATTCTGATTGCTCCTGGGAAGAGATGATATTATTGCGGCGGAATTGTATTTCGCAGCCACCAAACACTTATTACCACCGCCAAGAATCCTGCCAGAACGCTGGCGCTTACATTAATAAGCGCTAACCAGATTCGCTGATTTTCTATTAATTGATAAGTTTCCCAGGCAAATGTGGAAAAGGTGGTAAATCCGCCACAAAATCCGGTCCCTAAAAGAAGAAGCCAATACTTTTGCGGCGAGGGGAATTTTTCCAGGAAAAGCACATTAAATACCGCAAGCAGCAAACACCCGGAAATGTTGATTAAAACCGTACCTAAAGGAAAGTGGACCAGCCAGTGCAGGGAAGTTACCCATTTCCCAAGCCAATAGCGGGCATTCGCCCCTAAAGCTCCGCCGATGGCAATCGCAGTTGCTTCATGCTTCAGAATAAGAAGAAACCAGGTTCCAACTGAATTTAGCAAAGTGGTTAAAGGGAAATTGAGTAAACATTTTCGAATGAAGGAGTTGCAACCAAAATTTCTCCTCAATCCTACATCTCTATCATCGCATAGCTGTTGAAATCGTTCAAACTCGGTTGCAACCCAATTCTCGTCTAGTAGAATTAATAGTAAATAATCTCTCCGAACGGAAACGGTTTCTTGTAAACTTGGAAATTGGCTTTTGAGGTGGGATTGAATTTTTCATCTCAAAGGGACATAGTTCGCGCAAATCATCTTATTAAAAATTCGGTGAATCCTGCGCAAGCTATTATTTGGATCACGTTTATAGTGTGAATCTAGGACATTTTAAGATCCGAACTGCAACTATGAGCTTCCCCCCCGGAAATTATGGGTAAAGGGAGGTGAGACATGAAACTCAACATTAACAATCTGACGCGAATCTTGGTGACCACAATCGTTTTGATCCTGTTGGTCGCCTTGCCGATTCAAGCCCAGGGACGGATTGGTCCGAAAAAAATCAGAATCCGCAATGCTTACAACAGTCCAATCCTCGTCCAGGGAACTTCGATTGTCAATAACATGACCCGCAGAGGAAAACCGTTTGTCGTCTTTCCGGGTCGGGTTGGTTGGGATGCTTATGCGGGTGATGTTCGCTATCTAATCATTTACGATGCCAAACGACCGAACATCATTCTGCAACGCAAAAAGCTTCGCTTTCCCGGCCAGGAAATTCACCTGCGGTTCGTTTCCTCCCCGCCAAATCCACCGGTCTTACTGCCGGACCGGGGACCCTAACCGAAATCAAAAAGCCGGGAACAGCCCGGCTTTGTTTTTTGCTGGGACGTTACTGCAAAGAAAACAGCTTCGCCGTTTCCTGAGGCGAGAAGGGTTGATTGATGATGGCATTGCGGAATTCCATCAGCATTAGGGTTTGAAGCGATTTGTCGGCTTTCCGTAATCCGCCCCACTCTATCCGTTCCACCCACAAGTTATCCGGACGCAAAAAGAGGCGGACTTGGCAGATTCGACTTTTCGGTTTTAAGTATTTAGGTAAAACAGAAAGCTTCTCTTCCTGATGCTCCCAACCCCCTTCGATGAGAATATACTCCTTCTCTCTCACCCGCACATATCTCGCCACCGGATCTTTCACCCCACTTTGAATTCCCTTTAATAACGGCCAAATGCTGCGGAATCCTTTTTCTTCCAGCAAAGCCTCCCGCTTTTTGGCTATCCCCGCAGGGTCATCTGAAGGGTCAAGGATTTGCGGCAGCGAGGTAGTTTCGCTGATCAGCGGACTATCGAGGTGTTGGGAAGTT
>CAZPPD010000523.1:0-4723 GCA_964588185.1 uncultured Alcaligenaceae bacterium
GGAAAGCCCCTTGCAACGGGTGAAAGGCAAGAAAAAAGTTCCCTTACCTCGCGTGACCGACATCCCGGATCTTCAATTTCCAAAAACCGATTGGCCCAAACCAATCGAAGAAACCTTGCCGGATCCGTTTCTCACGGTCAAAAAGAAGCCTGAGGTAAAAGTCGAAAAGGAAAAGGTAGTTAGCAAGAAAATGGTGGCCGAGCAAAAGCCATTGCCGAAGAATACCATGGGTATCGAACAAGTTCCGTCACCGGTCAGCAACAAAAAAGCGGATCCCAAAACCAATGTCCAGACCAAGAAAAAGCCAAAATCTCGGGAACTTATTATTGAATTGCCGGAGACGCAGGTGGTCATGAGAAAGCCCGCGCCTAAAAGGGAATTGATCATTGAAAAGCGGGATTCTAAGGCAAACAAAAACCAATTACCCGAACCGGTCATCCGTAAGCAAGCATCCAAGCAACCGACGCGAAAGTTGGTTTTCGAAAAAGTGGAAAACAACCAGTCCAACTCATCCTTTGAGGAAAGACCTTTTGCCCAGTTGGAAGAAAAAAAACCGGCAGGACCACCCGCGGCGGCCAAAATCCCACAAACGCTGTTATCTCCGGAATTATTGCGGCTAAAGAAAATGATCTTGCGGGTTTGCAAGCTGAACCAAGAGCAACTTGAGTTGGAAGCTAAAGGAAAGAAGAAGTTATTAGTGCGGTTTTACGCTCAAAATCGGCAAGAAGCCTATAGCCTTGCCCAGATTATCATGAATCTTCCGGAATTAGCTCCCTTCCGGTTGGATCTGGAAGCAAAAGTTCGCAAAGGAAGCTCCGGCAATTAACGACTCGAAAAATTGCCGTTGATCCCCCTTGGCAAAGTCCCCGCCGCCAACTATATTATGAATTTTGATTAATCACCAGAGTGTGTTGGGTGTCAGGGAGTTGCAATGCCACATACCCGTAGTGCGAAGAAAAGATTGAGGCAGGACGAAAAGCGCCGCCTTCACAATCGATCCATTATGAAAGCGGTACGAAGACAGATTAAGACCCTTTTGGATACCTTGGAAAAAGGAACAGCAGAAGAGATTGACAAGGAATTCCGTGTTTGCGCTAAAAAATTGGACCGTGCCGGTCACAAGCGAGTTCTTCACCCCAATAAAGTCTCCCGCCGCAAGTCAAAGCTAGCCAAATTAGTTCATGAGAAATTGAATGCAGAAAAAGCTCCGGCAAGCGAATAATGGATTGCTCCAAGAAGAAATCCCCGGTTAAATCCGGGGATTTTTTTTGCATTCTGATTTTTTTTCCGAACAAGGGTTATAATGCTAGGAGAAAGAGTTTACCTCGACTCATTATATTCGCTCCTCCATGATCTAATTACATTGCTCCCTCAAGGATTGACCAGATGGCCAACCCTGCAAAGCCGGCCGGTGATATTTTTCTTCCCAGTGGCCGCCTGCAAACCGAATTCTTGTCGAAACCGGCACTCCATGCTTTGGAAAAGTCTCTCTTCTTCGCCGGAGAGACCCGATGGGACAGTATTCGCAGCCCTCATCTTTTTATGGGCTTGCTTTCGGAACCGGATAAAGGCATTGCCATTTGGGGAGAACGCTTGGGGGCGGATTTGGATAAACTTCTCGATCAATTCCAGGAACTTTTTCATCAGGAAGAGGGCGACCCGCAACCCTGCCTTCACTTAAGCCGCGAGTTTCTTTCCGACAATGTCATTCGCCTCCTGCGCCAAGCACTGTGCCGTGCCAAGGAAAATAACCGGCGGCAGATAACCACCATGGACCTGCTTATCTGTTTGTTGACCGCTCCCTACAGTATTGTGGCCGAGTGTTTTGAACGAATCGGAGTGACGGCGGCAAAGCTGACGGAGTTGGCAGTCATTGCCGAACAAAGCTCGCGTTAGTTTCAAAAGCAATCGGTGAGCATTAAAAGGCGGTCCGAAAGCATGTCACCATGCCACAAAGCCACCCCGTTTCCGGCATTTTCTTGAGACCTCATATTACTGTTCCTCTTCCGGATTTTCCCATTTCTCCGGCCAAGCCCAGCGGTCAAAGTAGATCCAGATCACTCGGGAATACCGAAACACCAGGGGCACAAAGGGTGCAAAGCAGGCGATGGAGATCAAGGCGATATTTCCCAGATCGATGGCCGGTAGGATGAAACGCCAGATTACCATGAAGGTGCACAAAAATAGTACCGCCAAGAAGTAACTAAAATACATGGCACCGACGAAGTAGCCTTCTTCCCGCTCCCAGACTAAGCCGCAGTCAGGACAACTTTTGTTAATCTTCGTGGAGGTGGCGAAAATTTTTCCCGTCCGGCAGCGAGGGCAAAGCTGTTGTAGAAAAGACAGGACCTTGTTTTTGGGTGTTTCCGACGCCATACGGCAAATCTCCTCTGTGAACCTAACCCCGGACGCTATACCATCGGTTTTACAGCCATACACTGTAGGAATAGGAAGTTTCAATCGACTGAGGTCTTCATGCAATATTTTCCGAGTTACGATGACTTTGTGCAACTGGCGGAGAAGGCTTCGCTGGTCCCGGTCTATCGTCAGCTGGTTAGTGATACCCTTACCCCCGTGAGTGCCTTCGCCAGGATCGACAGCGGCGATATGGGATTTCTTTTTGAAAGCGTCATCGGGGGAGAACGTTTGGGTCGGTACAGTTTTGTGGGGTCGGGGCCTTTTCTGAATTTTGAAGCGTACGGGAACCATGTTCAGATTCAAGATCTGAAAGAGGAGGATCAGACGGCGCAGCAATTTGAGCACAGCGATCCGCTGCAGTTATTGGAAGAAAAATTGGCCCAATTTCGGACTCCTCATGTTCCCGGGTTGCCGCGTTTTTGCGGCGGAGCGGTGGGATACGCGGGATATGACACCATTCGCTATGTGGAGAATCTGCCCAATGCACCGGAGGATGACCGCCACATCCCCGATCTGGGTTTCGCTTTTTATGACCGCATGATTATTTTTGACCACATCAACAAAACCATTGCCGTGGTCGCTCATGCTCATGTCGACCAACTGAATCTGAAGAAGAGTTATGAAGAAGCTTGTGAGAGAATTGACCATCTGGTAAAGCAGCTTCAGGAGAATCCTTCCAACCTTTCGCTTACCGATGTGGCTCGGGTCGGCGAAGCTCATGTGCCGTTTACCTCGAATTTCAGCAAGGAAGAATTTGAGACAGCCGTGGAGCGCTGCCGGGAATATATTCGGGCGGGGGATATCTTTCAGGTTGTGCTGAGCCAGCGATTGACCGCAGAAACCAACGCACGACCGTTTGACATCTATCGCACGTTGCGGGTGGTAAATCCCAGCCCGTTTTTGTTCTTCATCAAGTCCGGTCCTTTGCATCTGATTGGCAGTTCGCCGGAAATTATGGTACGGGTGGAGGGAGACAAGGTAACGATTCGTCCATTGGCGGGGACTCGGCCTCGAGGTAAGAGCGACGAAGAAGATGCAGCCCTTGCCGCCGAACTGTTGGCGGACCCCAAAGAGAGAGCCGAGCACATTATGCTGGTCGACTTGGGCCGCAATGATGTGGGCCGCGTTGCCCGATACCAGACGGTGGAACTAAGCGATGTCATGCAAGTGGAACGCTATAGCCACGTCATGCATATTTGCAGCAATGTCACCGGCAGGCTGCAGCCGGGGAAGTCTGCTTTCGATGCCTTGCGAGCGTGTTTGCCGGCAGGGACGCTCAGCGGTGCTCCTATAGTGAGAGCCATGGTGATCATCGATGAGTTGGAACCGCACCGGCGAGGGCCCTACGGCGGGGCAGTAGGCTATGTGGTCTTTAGCGGCAATATGGATACTTGTATTGCTTTACGGACCTTGGTGTTGATGAACCACAAGGCTTACATCCAAGCAGGCGCGGGGATTGTCTACGATAGTGTACCTGCGACCGAATATCAGGAGACTCTGAATAAAGCCATGGGATTGCTGCGGGCGTTGGAGATTGCGGAGAAGCAGATTTCCCGGTGAGGAAAATGGGATAAACCACAGGGACCACTGAGGACACAAAGGATCTTTATTGTGGCTCATTTGGGATACTAATGTAGAAAGATTTATAAGATATGGTAATGTTATCTTTCATTGGAAAATGGATTTGCTGCTAACATCGCATCGGATGAGGGACTTGGGATAGAATTAAAGTAGGTAAATAGGTTTTGAGAGAAAATTAGATAGTTGTATCGGATTGAACTAGAGTTCTGTCTCTTTTTCATAGTGCTTGAACCGTCACCAAACGGAAAATAGTTGTTTCAATCAGATACATGATTTCAGTCAGGTGCGGTCAGCAAACGGGTTTCCGAACTCTCCATTTGTCTGCTCCTTCGAATTGGATGGGAGATCTGAAATACATATAGATTTCTCTGCTTGAGATTTGTTTTTTTTGATTATTACTATTCCTTCTAATGCAAAATCCTCCCAGTATGAATCCACGAGAACTACTGCTTTTGAGTCCTTACACCTATCCAGCTCATTCGTCGATGACCTTGGCGGATGAAGATATGGCCACTTGGATGAATGCCTATACGGCGCTATGGCATCCGGCGGCTTTGTGGGGGGCTTCCGGGCCTCCGCGGGTAGAAGTGCCTTATGATTTTGAGGATCCCCAAGCTCATCACATTTACGCGGTTCCGGAAGATCCGCCGATGATTATGCCGGAGGATTGGGAAGACCGGGTCCAGGAGGTTGGGGCGTTGATCCTCTAGGGGAAATTGGACCG
>CAZPPD010000524.1:0-2181 GCA_964588185.1 uncultured Alcaligenaceae bacterium
GAAACGAAACGGAACTCAACAATGCTACAAGCAATTCTTTCATACTTCCACCACTTTTCTTGTATGCATGGTAAGCTTCCCGAAGGCTTGGACCGTCGCCCAAGTTCTCGTTTCGGCACAAAAAGTAGCGAAAAGCATGGCGGACAAAAACTTGTTCAACGGTTTTGGAATCGGCCAATTTGTGGAGCATCTCCACAGCATTCTTGACTTTCCCTTCAACCTCTTGGTCCAAGTCACTTTCGATTTCACCGGTCGCATCCACCGGCTTACCTTGTTCCTCAGTGCGGAATCGGCCGATGTAATCGTACATTTCAAACGGCAGCCCGACCGGATTCATTTGTTGGTGGCATTTCCAGCAGTATTCTTGTTGCGTAACCCGCATTCGCTGACGCAAGGTATTGTTTGGTTCTTCGGGCAGCTGGGCATCGACCGTAATGGGTAAATCGGGCACCACCTCTCCCAACAGTCTTTCCCGAACCCACTTGCCACGCAAAATGGCGTGGTTTTCATCCGTCTTGGAGAAAGCAGCCAGCCATGCGGGTTGGGTCAAGATTCCCGAGCGTTGGTTCTTGGGTAAGTCTACCGGCTGGCGATTGGGAAAATCCTTCAAATTGTACGCCAAGTAAACACTTCTCCCGGGCAATCGCGGCTTTTTGTTCTTGTAGCGTTCGGGGTTCTTGCGTTTTCTCTTTTCAAATTCCTTTATTGCCTTGGCCCGACGTTTCTTGAGTTCTGCCGCGTTTTTGTGGGAAACGAAACTTTTGTTTGTCGTCAGCAATTCGCGGAAAACATCCTTGTCTTTATCCACGATATATTCAATCAACTTGTTGGTATCATCGACGAGAATTCGGGAGTCATGGTCCGGATGTTTTTTCCGATCCTGAAACACCTCTCGGGCGTTCTCATAGCCGAAAAATTCCTGAAAGAACCGCAGAATGCGCGGCTTTTGCAGCCGTTTGTCATTTAGCATTCGGCGGACCTCTTCGGCAACCCCCTCTTTGGTATCGAGCTTACCTTTTTCTGCGGCGGCTAATAACTTCGAATCCGGGCGGCTATCCGTCAGAGTGTAAGCTAAGGCAAAGGCGATTTCCCGGGGAGATAAGCGAATTTTTCCCTGAGCATCCGGAGATCCTTGTCCCAATTCCCAGCGGAAAACAGCTTCGGGAAGGAGAAAAACAGTCGCCAGGGTGTAACGAACCCCTTTCACTCTGCCGGCATCCTTGATGTTCTTCTTCATCAAGGCGGTGAACCGGGACTACTCTTCTTTCTTTGGTTCTCGGGAAAGAACGGCTCTGAATTGTAGGCTAATGGCCTTCTCAATTTCTTCGACCGTGGCCTCTTTATTTGGGTCGAAAAGGGTAAGAAATTCCCTGGGTGTGAATCCAATGCGGTTGATCTTCCCTTTTTCCATTTTGAATTTGGTTCGCCCTTTGACGATTTCAAATGCGTTCCGCAACAGCTGAAGAGTAGTGGGTTCGTCCATTTTCGGAGCCCCCATGTCTTTAAATAGAAACCGGCCATCTGGCGTAAAAGGTTGCCCGAGGCCGGGGACTCCTCTGGCCACATCGTTGAGTAACTCTTCATAAATCTCGGGGCTTAATCTACGGATGCGGGCGGGATTATCGAAAGGGGCTTTGAAATCGGGATCAAACAGCTTTTCATGGGAAACCTTGTTTCCATTGATCAGTATCGATCGGCGGGCAAAATGTTTGTGAGCCCGCTTCATTTCGGCTTTGATCCAATGGATTACCGCTTGGGTGCTTTTTTCATCGGGTTTTGGTCGGGATTTGGGGGGCATTTCGCCGGAAATCAGCTTGTCCAGCACAATAGCCCAGCGGCCGGCGCTAGTGCTTTTCTTCATGTCCGGATTGAGTTCTAGAAGAGATAAATCGGCTTCTTTCCGTCTCTCACCGTGGCAGGAAAAACAATTTTTGTTGAAAAAGGGCGTGACTAGCTTGTCATATTCTTCCTTGCTGATTTCGGCACTGGCAAATTTATTGACATTGACTTTTTCTTGGGCTTGCGAGGTTCGAAGATCGTCCAATCCGAAAAAGAGGATCATCGCGCCAAATAAGGGTGTAATTTTTGGCGAAACTAACGAAAGTAGGGAAGATTGTTGACTCATGATAAAAACCAAGCGGAAGGTAAATCATGTATTAATTGAATGAATCTGGCGGGAAA
>CAZPPD010000524.1:2191-4723 GCA_964588185.1 uncultured Alcaligenaceae bacterium
CCTTTATTCGATCTCACGTCAAATCTCAAAAAAATAATATTTTCAGATTCTCAGGCTGTTTTTTATCTAAATTACAAAATTGCTTTCGCGGGAAATCTCAAAGAAAGATGAAAAAATATAGATTGACATATCGTTAGCTGACGATATATTTGATTGTAAGGTGAATGTTATGGCGATTAGCAAAGCAAAGAAATTAAAACTGCTCTCCCTGGAGCAACTGGAACATGCAGCCGAATGCTTGCGAATTATTGCCCACCCCCACCGCCTGCGGATATTGCAGATGTTGGAACAAGGGCAATTTTCAGTGGGCGAATTGGCTGAGGCTTGTGAAATACCCAGTCACATGGCCTCCGAACACCTTCGCCTTCTCCAACGCTGTGGTTTGCTAAAAAGTGAAAAAGATGGCCGCTTTCGCTACTACAGCATCGCGGAGCCGCATCTTTGTCAGATGCTGCGTTGTATTGAAAGCCGGTTCGGTATGTGAGTTTTTTTTGGACAATATATCGTAAAATCGTTACCTTTCGATATTTAAAGGAGAGTAACCCATGGTTGCAACAATTTCCCCGGCAGAACTAAAACAGAAACCAAGTCATGAAATCGACCTTATTGACGTGCGTACCCCCGCGGAGTTCCAAGAGGTTCACATCGAATTTGCCCGCAATATTCCTCTCGATCAACTCAAGCCGGAGGTAATTCGTTCGCAAAAAACTGGCGAGGCAAACATGCCGGTTTATTTTATTTGCAGGTCCGGTTCCCGGGGGCGGATGGCGTGCGAAAAGTTATCAACCGCCGGGATGGAAAATGTGGTCAACGTCGAAGGCGGCACCGAAGCTGCCGTGGAAGCCGGATTGCCGGTTGTCCGGGGTAAAAAAGTGATGTCCTTAGAAAGACAGGTGCGGATTTTGGCCGGTTTTCTTGTCTTTGTTGGCTCCGTTCTCGGTTTTGCTCTCAGTCCGTATTGGCTTGTGCTCCCGGCTTTTATCGGGGCAGGTCTGGTTTACGCGGGAATATCCGACACCTGCGGAATGGGAATGATGTTGGCGAAAATGCCTTGGAACCAAGCATGCAAGACGAAATAGTGTCCTGCATCAGAAGAACATCAAAAATCTTAGGTAGCGTGCTTTGGGGCGATTCGATTGAAGATTGCCGGCCAAAAAAGCCGCCGAAGTCGGGTCTTAGAAACATTCCCACGGGCCGAATGGTTAACGGTGTCCCGCCCGAAAGCATGCCCCTCAACTGTGATTTATGTTAAGGAGGAAAGCCATGAAGCTGGTTATTGTCGGCGGGGTAGCAGGTGGTGCATCTGCTGCGGCACGAGCGCGGCGTCTGTCCGAGTCGGCGGAGATAATTGTTTTCGAACGCGGGTCGGCGGTTTCCTTTGCCAACTGTGGTTTGCCCTACTACATCGGTGGAAAAATCAAAGACCGAAACAAATTGCTGGTGACCAGAAAGGAAGTCTTAGAAACGCGACTTCGTCTGGATATCCGCACCCGCACTGAAGTTGTTTCCATTGATCCCGGCAAGAAAATGGTCAGGTATCGAAATATCGATACCGGCTTGGAAGGGGAGGAATCCTACGATAAGTTAATCCTTTCTCCCGGAGCCCATCCAATCCGGCCGAACCAACCGGGATACAATCTCGAGAATGTGTTTACCATTCGGGATTTAGATGATGCAGATGTGCTCCATTCCAAAGTTACCGGAAAAGCTCGCAAAGCGGCAATTATCGGCGGCGGATTTATCGGCATTGAACTCGCGGAAAACCTACGCCGGCGGGGTTTCTATGTTGCCCTGATTGAGCTTGGGGGGCAGGTCCTGTCCATTGCCGATCCGGAGATGGTTACTCCTTTGCACCAAAGTCTTGGCGAACACGGGGTTGACCTTTATCTCAACAATAGTGCCGAGTCCATTAAAAAGGAGGATGATGGTCTGCAAGTTCATCTGACCTCGGGAGAAACCTTGCAAGTAGATTTTGTGGTTGTCAGCATCGGAGTGAAGCCGGAAAACCGGCTAGCTAAAGAAGCCGGTTTGGAAATTGGTCCGCGTGGCGGGATTGTGGTCGATGAGTTTATGCAATCGTCTAACACTGATGTCTATGCGGTTGGAGATGCGGTCGAGACGAGCGATTTTGTAACAGGGCAACGAACCCAAGTTCCCTTAGGTGGTCCGGCAAATCGGCAAGGCCGTATTGCTGCGGATCATGTATTTGGCCGCTCCAGCAGATTTCGGGGAACCCAAGGGACGGCAATCGTTGGGTTCTTTGAGAATACGGTGGGCATTACAGGCCTCACGGAAAAGTTGGCGAAACTCCGCGGAGTAAACTACGAAAAGATTTATCTGCACGCCCCCCATCACGCCGGTTATTTTCCGGGAGCAGAGCAGATGATGCTCAAACTGTTGTTTGATCCCAGTGATGGCAGAGTTTTAGGAGCCCAAGCAGCCGGTGGGCAAGGAGTGGACAAGCGAATTGATGTGATCAGTGTGGCCATCCAAGGGGGGATGAGCGTTTTTGATTTGGAAGATATGGAACTT
>CAZPPD010000525.1:0-4707 GCA_964588185.1 uncultured Alcaligenaceae bacterium
ACAATTCGGAAAGCGTCAAATCGATCGCGCAATCGTTCATCTTGCGGCGGATCATTCTGCCTTACCCATGCTTGCCTTAGGGCAAGCATGGCTCCCAAAATTTGTCACTCGCCTTCAGCAATGCCACCCCGTTGAATTAATATCGTGGACGACAATCATGAATCTCCTTTCCGCGGTATGAACGGCCACGCTACGCCGACGAGACAACCGATTCCGATTACGGCGTATGCGAACCGGAACGCAAGTGCGTTTGTTGCGCCGGGTTCAAATGTGGCCAAGAAACCGAACACGCAGAACCCTGCTACGGCCAGGCAGATAATCGCAATGATCCATTTCAAAATTCGTACAACCGCTTTCATGGATATTGAAAGGGGGATATTCTCCCCAGGGAAATATTTTCAACCCCGTTACTTTACGCATTCGTCATAGAGCGTATCGAAAGCCTTGCTGGTTTTTTTGGCTTCCTTTTTCAATGCCTTGAGCAGATTGATTTCGTCCTTGTCGACTTTCTTGTCGGCGAAGATGGTTTTCCGTAGCCATTTGGCTTCTTTGTCATCGATTTCGCCATCGGCAAGCATGTGGTTCTTCACGCCGTCAATAAACAGTTTGGTAAAAGACTTGGCACATTCCTTGGCGGAGTTGCGAAGATCGGCCAAGAACTCCAGTTCGGAGCGATCGATCTTATCATCAGCAAAAAATTCTGCTTTGATAATGCGAACTTCCTTGGCATCAATAGTTTTGTCTGCAAGAAGTGCAGCTTTGGCGAGTTTTTTCCAATCGGCCATTTTGGTTCTCCTTTTCACGATGAAAAAAGGTAACTACTCGTGCCCCGCCACAAGTAAATTCAAAAAGGCTGTTGGATCATGGTGGCTTGCGATGGGAAGTAACTTATCTAGTTTCGAAATGTTACATAAATTCTATTTTTTTGCAAGGATTCCTGGTCGCTAGTAGTGAGAAATCGAAGGGAATTCCTGTTTTTCCAGGAGCGGGATGTGGCTGACAGGGAAAAATTGTTAGACGACTACCAATTGAAAACGCGAAAGGTTCACGGCCGGACTTTTATTGTCGAAGGCCGCCATACGGTCGAGACCTTGTTAATATCCAAGCTCGAGATTCGCTCGCTGCTGTTAACCGTAGGTCAACATAGGGACATGGAAATCCAAATCGGCGATAGAGCCCCGGTCCTTCGGCTTCCCAAGGAAGAAATGGAGCAACTTCTTGGATTTCCTTTTCATCGCGGGGTCGTCGCTTGCGGAATTCGGCCGCAGCCGCAACCACTCAGCAAAGCAGTTTCCAATGGTGTGGTTGTTGTCTGTCCGGAAATTGCCGACGAAAGTAATCTCGGTTCCATCCTTCGCAATGCGGCCGCTTTTGGCGCGGCAGCAGTTGGAGTGCAAGTCAACAAAGGTGCCGATGTTTATTCAAGAAAAACGATTCGCGCTTCTTCGGGGACATTGTTCCAGATCCCGGTAGCGGAATCTCCGGATTTGATTCAGGATGTTATTAAACTAAAAAACGATGGATTTACCATCATGGGAGCTGTAGTGGATGACAAAGCCATCCGGATACGGCAGCTTCCGAAACATTCGAATATCGTTTTAGTATTGGGATCCGAAAGTAAGGGACTGAATGGAGAATGGCAAAGCATCTGTGACATCAAGGTGACAATTCCCTTGAATCCCAAGGTGGACTCGCTGAATGTTGCTTCCAGTTCTGCGATTATCCTCTATGAACTCTTGACGCCTAATTTTACTCCAGCCGCAGTGCCCACCAGGAAATGAAGATGAAACCCAAACCAAACAATGTCAATACTCCGCACGCTTGTCCCACCAGCATTACATTCGGGGAACCGGGATTCACCAACAATTGCCGGTAAGCGTCCAGAGCCCAGGCATGGGGAGTGATACGGCTGATTTTTTGCATGGTCTCGGGCATCAACGATCGATCACCCATCAAGCAGCCGCTCAGTCCTGCCAACACCAACACCAGTAAGGTTCCATAGATGGCCACCTGAGTTTCTGTTCGCGCTAAGGCAGCCACCATCAATGCCATCCCCATCGCCGCCAGCGAAGTAGTTATCACCACCAGGATCAACCACCACGGCTGCGGTCCCCAACTCATGGCAAAAACCACTTTTCCTGCCAGCAACAAAAAAATGCCCTGAAACAGCGATAGGAAGAAACACGGGAGAAACTTACCCACCAAAATCTGGGTTCGCGATAAAGGAGCCGCGCACAACCGCTTCATGGTGCCTTGCCGCCGCTCGGCAACAAACAGCCAGCCCACCGTCAGCACCAGGAAAAAAGCAAACATCACCGTGTAGGAGGGCACTAATAGTTGATACCGCAGGGCCCCCCGATTAATAAACCCGGCTCCGCCGATGTCTTGGAATACAGTCGGATCTTCTCCACTTTCTTCGTGATCTTTGGATTTGGTAAGCGCAGTCCAGGTTTTTGCGGTCAGATTATATTTGGGAAACAACTCCTGCAGCGAATTCTGCAATCCACCCGCCAAGCTCTTTTTCTGCTCCTTGGAAAAAGTTTGCAGCACCTTCCGCATGTCTACTTTCATGAAACTGTACTTGATGGTTACCTTGAACTTTTCATCCTGGCTGAGCTGATCGATAAACTCCGGATCCCCTACCTTTTCAAATGCCTGACCAATCATCCACGGCATGACCACCCGCAACAAGGTCCCTTGAGCGACCTGTTTGATGATTGACGAGGCTGTTTGTTGAGTCGGGTCGATCAACACTTTGGCGTCCAGCCGCTCTAGATCTACTCCATCGCGAAAGAATGGATTGATCCCATATTCCAAGAAGGAACAAGTCGCAACGCGTTCACTAAATTTCGGACCGAAAACCAATACCGCTGCTCGTTTGCTGTTGCGGACCAACCGTTTGGCCTCTTCCTCCGATGCAATCAACTCCACCCGCACCTTGGCGATTTGTGCGAGGTCCTTGAGAACGCGTTTCGACCAAGGCTGTTGAGGATAATCGGGAGTTTGGTTGACCTGGAATAAAGTGCTCGTAGTCCCAAGATTAGGGAATGTCCCTGCATTTGGATTGATAGTCATTGCCGATATTGCCGCGCGAATCTTTGCCGGCCGATAGCCCCGATCCAAATCCACCACGGAAACGCGAAGCCGATCATCCGGGGTTTGCCCAAAGCCCTCGCCGAGAGATATTCCCAGGACAAGGATAAAGACCAATGGCATGATCAATAAGATCACTACCGCTTTGGGATCCCGGAGGAGTACCCGCAAGTCTTTTTTGGCCAGAATCCAGATTTCCTTCACGATTGGTCCCTTCCAGTGAAGTAATGTCCTGCAGATCCTCCACCCTACCAAGTGGTTTTTCGGATCCGTTTTGGACTAATCTCTTCTGTCTATGTTATGCTCAGAAAATGGATCTGTCGAACAAATGAGCACATGCTTTTGCTCAGGAAAGCTAATAAAATCACTGGAATTAGCGGTCTCTTTCAAAACTCAGGAGCACGAATCATGAGAAAAATTTTAGTTTCCTTGATGATTGAAGTTGGGATCATTCTGTGGTGTGCCCGTGCGGAAAATGCCGCCAACTCAATTCCCGCCCAAGAATCCGGAACTACCCGTGTGAAGCAAAGAAAGGACTTTCCCGATATTGTTTTCGTGGGAACTCCCATCTTCGATGAAGAAACGGAAGGGGGCAAAGGCGTGTGGCAAGGCAGCTATCATTGGCGGGACAGTTACATCTATGCCCGCAGTGCAACCTACCACCGCGCCGAGCGTACTAAAGGTCCGGTCCGGCCGGGAAAAAATCTTTATGCCCTGATCAAGGGGAAAATGAAGCGGTTGACTCACCTGAAGACTGGAGCAGTCTTTAAGCCGGAGCCGTACTTTGACGGAACTAAAGTTTTATTTTCCATGAGACGCGACGGGGAGGATTGGTTTCACTTATACGAAATAAACATTAACGGTTCAGGCCTCAAGCAGCTGACCGATGGCCCCTTCAACGATTTCGCCGGGGTTTATTTGCCGGATGACCGCATTGTGTTTTGCTCGGATCGAACCGGTTACCTCGAAGAGTATCATGAGGAACGCACCGAAACCTTATTTACCATGAACGGGGACGGCAGCGGCATTGAACAGATTACTTTTACGCCGGGAACTTATTTCGAACCCATACTTTTAAAGGACGGCCGCATCCTTTTCAGCTTTTGGGATGCGTTTCACATTGATGTGCCGCCTTTTGACAAGCACGAAACTTTCTTGATGACTGTCAATCCGGATGGCACCGAAGAACGCCATTTCTTCGGCAACGGCCAGTATCAATTTTTCAATCGTGAACGCCACAGTGGGGTCGGTTTAACCCAGCCGCGCGAAATGCCCGATGGTCGCATCTTGGTTCAGTCAGAAATGGGGCCCTCGTTGCTGGACCTGAGAGCAGGGCTGGAGGTGAGAGACGCCCTTGTCCCCATTTTCCCCGGCACAACCTCAATCCAACTAGGTGGTACTACGCACCGTTCCCATTTGTCCCCATTGGGAACTCGCAGTACCGCATATCCATTGGCCAATGGAAAACTCCTGTTCTCCAAAACTGCTCCCGGAGCCAGAGACAGCGGGATCTACCTTTGCGACCCCGACACTCGCGAAGAAGAGTTGGTCCTGAATATACCCAACTACGCAGAGTTTGATGCGGTTCCGGTTGGAGTAAAACGCCCCCGGCCG
>CAZPPD010000526.1:0-4704 GCA_964588185.1 uncultured Alcaligenaceae bacterium
CATCTTGCCGGTCTTGGCGGTGGTGGTTGCATTCATTTTGATCGCCTCTTGGCAAGGCCGGCGGCTTACCGATGACCTCGCCGGCCGCGTTATGGATCAAGCGGCGGCCCGGATTGAAGTGAGCGTCAATTGTTATTTGGAAAACGCCGTCTTGGTTACCGACCATGTTGCCGATTTGATTGCCGAGAAATCTTTGGATCCCAATCAACTTGAGCAATGGCAACCGGTCCTCTACCGGGAACTGAAAGTAAATAAGGCCATCAATTCCGTGACGTTCGGCAACACAAAAGGAGATGCGACTTGGATAATCCGCTACCCCAACGAACCCGGCATGGAGTATGCCCTTCTGAAAGCCGAAACCCAGGATAAGATCGTTGAGTATCACATAAAAAAAGATGGCTCGTTGGGTAAGCCTCTTGGATCGTATAAATATGATCCTCACAACCGGCCGTGGTACAAGACCGCAGTCAAGACCGGCAGCCCTACTTGGACGGCTCCCTATGCCTGGGTGCGCAGGGGCAATGGAGCACCCACGCTGGGGATTGCCTTTGCTCGCCCCATTAAAGATCGGCAAGGGAAACTTTTGGGCGTCCTTGACTCGGATATCGGCCTGGTGGACGTATCCCACTTCCTCAAAGAAGCTCGTGTCCTCGAAACCGGCGAATCCCTGTTGGTTGATCACAACGGCAAACTCCTGGCTACTTCTTTGGATGTTCCCGTTGTCGGTTCGGATGGAAAATTGGTCTCCCTCAATAAGATTCAGCATCCGCTAGTCGCCGACGTTGCCCGGTCGGTAAAAGAATTCTCCGCCATTAATTCCCCGCGAGAGCTGTTGGTGGATTCTCAAGGCAACAACTACCGAGTAGATATCCGTCCCCTGGAAAACTCGTGGGGGTTGGATTGGCGGCTCGTGGTGATCGTTCCGGATTCCAAAATAATGGCCGGGGTTTCTGCATTGCGGCAACAAGTATGGTTGATCGGCGGGGCAATCGCACTGGCTACTTTGGCCCTGGGTGTCCTCCTATCGCGAAGCCTGGTTGGTCCGGTGACCAAGCTCGCCGAAGCCGTCCGCCGAATTGGAAGTGGGGATCTGGATCAAAAAGTTCAAGTGGGAGGCCATCAAGAGTTTGTCCAGCTTTCCCATGAAGTGAATAAGATGTCCGACGCTCTCAAAGACAGAATGCGGCTTCGCCAATCTTTAGCCTTGGCAATGGAAATCCAGCAAAAGCTGCTGCCGGATAGGCCGCCGAAAATTTCGGGCATTCAAGTCGCGGGGCATAGTAACTATTGCGACGAAACCGGCGGCGATTATTACGACTTCATCGATGTCGGAGAAACCAATTCCAACGAACTGATGATCGCTCTCGGAGACGTCATGGGCCACGGGGTTGCCGCGGCTTTATTGATGGCCACTGCCCGGGGAATTCTTCGTAGCCGTGCCGGGGAGGAAGGTTCGCTGGGCCATTGGCTCACGCACTTGAACCAACTGTTGGTCGAAGACACGGGCGGCGAGCGGTTTATGACCATGGTCCTGCTGATTGTCAATCCGAACCAAAGAACCGTTCGGCTGGCCTGTGCCGGCCATGATTTACCCATAGTCTTCAATCCGGTCAAAGGTCAATTCTATGAACTACCGGATGTTGGTGGTCTGCCGCTGGGTTTGGTTGATCAGGAAGAATACCAGGAAGTCAAACACGAAGGTTTCGAAGATGATTCTGTTCTGCTGGTTGGCACCGATGGCTTATGGGAATGCCAAAATGACAAAGGAGATCCATATGGGAAAGATCGCCTTCGTGAAGTGATCCGATCCCACGCGACGAAATCGGCAGAAGCCATCGCAGCAGCCATCACCGATGATTTGCACCGCTTCCGGGGTAAAGCCCGCCAAGAGGATGACATCACCTTTGTACTGGCAAAATTCGGCTAAGGACACTGCCTCTGCACCATCCACAAGTGAAAGTCGGGATTACCGGTAAAGCCGTTTGGTATTTTACGGCGAAGCCGTTATCCAACAAGCCCAGAGTCGCCGCGATTACGGCCCATCCTGGGAAAACTTTGTCCGGTAACAAAGCACCAGTTTTCCTGATTCTTTCTGCCCTTTTTTGGCTGTCCTTCATTCATTTTGGCTGATATATAAGACCTCAAAGGTAGACTCGATTTCCGGCAAACCTTTCAAGTCCTGACTATTTTCAAAAAATGGAGACTCCTATGGCAGCCAAGTTCGAAATCAAAAAAGCAAAAAACGGCCAATTCTTCTTCAACTTGAAGGCGCCAAACGGCCAAGTTATTCTTACCAGCGAGCGTTACAAGGCCAAAGCTAGTGCTGAAAACGGGATCAAGTCCGTGCAAAACAACGCGAAGGATGACAAGAATTATGACCGCCGGGAGTCGAAGAAAAAGGAACCCTACTTCGTTTTGCTCGCGGCGAACAAGGAGATCATTGGCACCAGTGAAATGTACAAAGGCAAGTCCGGCATGGAAAACGGCATCAAATCCGTCATGAAGAATGCTCCGGATGCTCGGGTTGATGATTTATCCGAGGAGAAATCGGCCAAAGCAACAGCCGGAAAATAGTCCATCACGAATCAACAACAGGCTCTAATATCTTCCGCCACCTCCGCGGAACCGCATGGAAGCCAGAACGATAAGTAGCTTCCAACGCACCAAGACATAAGCACCCGGTTCAATAAAAAGCTGCATTGGCAGCGATATGCTCACCTTACGTCCGGACCGTCAAAGCCGTAGGAAGTCACGGTGAACAGTTTATTTTCCGGGAATTGGTAGTCCTCATCGGTGATTTCTTCCCAGATAGCGGCGGAATTCCCTGAGGATTGCGATGGCCGGGTGAAAAAGACTTGCGGCTGGCTTTGTAACCCAAAGAGATAAGCTCTACCATTGCCACTCCAAGCGTGGCGAAAATCATGGAAAATTCCAGCCACGAAACTTGTCCAGTTGCAAACCGGCATGATGAAATGACTCTCTTTAACCTGAAATACCAATTCTGATTTCACTGAATTAATTCTCATCCCATAACCCTTGCCGGCCTCTTTGCTAAAATAACAGAAAGTAGAGACACACCCAGTTTCACAGGAATCCAAATGGACACGCAGCAGGCATCGCCCGATCGCACAATGAAAATCACTTTGGGGTTTTTCGTTTTCCTGGCAATAGCCAGCCTTAGTTTTTGCGGCTGGTTACTTTTTAAATCGAAAGTCGCCCCGGAGAGTAAACCAAAAGAGCCTGTCCTAGAAATTAAAACCACCGATCATCCCGTCACTCCGGAAATGGCGAAACAAAGCGCGGCTGACAGCGACCGTCCCGCTCCTTCGTTTGCCATGAAAGGGGGAGACGGAAAATCTTTTTCCCTGGAGACAATGACCAAAGGCCGGCCTTTAGTCTTGGTGTTTATAAAAACAGATTGTCCCTGCAGTGTGACCGCACAGCCATTTTTCAATGAACTTTGGCAGGCTCACAAAAAATATGTCACGTTCATTGGGGTAATCAACAAAAACCTTTTTGTGGCCAACCGTTGGCAGAAAGAAAACAAGGTACCCTTTCCCATACTTGCCGACCCCAACGAGTCCCTGATCCGCAAATACCGGGCGGAGTATTCCGCTTATTCCGCCTTGGTCACTCCTGATGGCCATCTCGAAAAATTGTGGCCCGGCTTTTCCAAAGAAATGCTGCACAAGATGAACCGGCGACTGTCCGAACTGACCGGGCAAGAAACTCCCACACTAACTTTTCCCGATGCTCCGGATGAGATGTATTCCGGTTGCCCATTTGAATGGCCGGTCAAGGCTGACGAAGAAAAGCAGAATAAATGAGTGTTTGCGATTCACATCAGAGGGCCGTCTGAAGATTTTTCCCTGAGATATTTGCTCGCTAAATTGTTGCTCTTGCGAATTGAAATACATACCATTGTCGGATACACGTACTCTGCTACCAAATTCTGCTAACCGAAACGACCATGGTGAGCCGGTCCCCTCAGGTAAGCAATGTATTTGCGGTGTCTCCATGAGCCAATAGCCTTTGGCCAAAACCAAAGAGGTTTTGGCAGCCAAACCTTTAAGCTTCTTGCTAACAATCCATCCTCGGCCCCGACAGGAGAAATACTTTGAAAACTTCTCGACGCCTTATTCTTCTGATTATGGTCTTCCTATTTTTGTACACTCCTCAAATCCAAGCGGAACTAAAAACTATCGACGCCAATCTACCCGAGAAAGAGAACCAACACGAAGTGGACCTGACCAAGGATCAACCGCTTGTCATTTCTATGACCAGTACGGAATTTGACACTTACTTGGTAATAAATGACCCGGATGGGAAAAAAGTGGTTCACGACGATGATGGCGGAAAAGGTACCAATTCCTTGATTGTGTTTACCCCCCAGAAAACCGGCAAGTACCAACTTGTCGCTTCGTCGTTCCAAAATTCCGGGAAAGGGAAATACAAGATTGATTATGGCTCCGAGGAAAATTGGCTCTTCGGGGAGATAAAAGCGGATGCTCCTAAAGTAAAAGGAACCATTCCGTATTCCAGCCACATGAAAAAACTGGAGAAGGGAAAAAAGTACACGTTTCATTTGATCACCGACTCCATCCATCGCATGGATTGTTATTTGCTCCTTCGTAAAGACGAAGAAATCCTGGCGGAAAATGACGATGTCCAACTTGGGGATTTTAACTCGAAGTTAGATTTCAC